>SLNP01000041.1 GCA_007132995.1 Bacteroidales bacterium
AGCAAAAACAACATTGTCAATATAGTTCATGACGGAACCGTTGTGTCAGGCCGCATTACGGCGATAGAGGGTGTCGATATTACCTCTTCTACATTCCTGCAATATCTGACAATAGAGACACCAAATGCCCACGGCAACGGAGTATCCAATTACGCTGTTCATCTGGTAAACAGCGGCGGGCTTATAGTAATAGAAAACTCAATAACCGCAGGCGACGGCTCTGACGGGGCGGCGGGCACTGATGGCAACGATGGCCGTGATGGCGGCGACGGTGAAAATGGAACTCCGGGATCTGGTGATAACGATGTAAACGCATGGGGTGGGTCGGGAGGCTCATCTGCTGTCGGTCGCCTGGGTGGGTCAGGCGGTCGTGGAAGATACGGCAATAACCCGGGAAATAATGGCATGGCAGGTATGTTGGCCGGATCGGGAGGAGGACAGGGAGGAGCAGGCGGTCCGGCAACGGGATGTTTTGGTGATGGCGATGGACAGCATGGCTACACTGGTGCTCCCGGCTCAAACGGCCCTAACGGATCGGGTGGGTCAGGAGGCTCTCTGGCAGCCAACTTCTGGCTATCGGCACCCGGTATCAGTGGTAGCAACGGAACTCATGGCCACGGCGGTGGCGGTGGCGGCGGTGGAGGCGGCCAGGGAGGGATATTCTGTATAAATGGCACCGGCAACGGCGGTGGCGGTGGTGGTGGAGGAGGCGAAGCCGGCCACCCCGGAACCGGTGGTGAAGGCGGCGGCGGTTCATTCGGCATCTTTGTTGTCAACTCAAACGGCGTACAGATAACCGACAATGAGATAACAAGCGGTAACGGTGGCCGCGGAGGTACCGGTGGTGCAGGCGGCTGCCCTGGAGCAGGCGGCAAAAGAGGACTAGGAGCCAACCAGTATGCCGGTGAGGTGGGAGTTGGGGGTCATGGCGGAGACGGCGGCAACGGTGGCCGTGGGGGTCATGGCGGTGGAGGAGCAGGTGGCCCCTCATATGCAGTATACCGTAGTAACACGATAGTAAACTTAGCAAATAACACACTGATAAATGGCAGTGGCGGGGCTGGAGGATCGGCGACCTCAAGGTGGTGTCCGATAGGAGGGACATTAGCTGGCAATAGCGGTGAAGCCGGCTCATCGGGTAATGTAAACTGATATCCCAGGCCTGCCGCCAATATGACTTAAGGCAACCGTTATGGTAAACAGGCACAGTTATTAACAGCATAAAAGAGTAGTCAGTTATGGGAAAAGAGATAAGATTGTTCAAGAGCGAAGAGAGGAAAAGCCGCGAAGAGGTCAGTAACTTTCTCCGCCAGCTTGCTGACAGGATATCTGACGGCACAGTTGTGTTGAGTCAGGGCACGGAAGAGCTTACACTGGAACTCCCACAACAGTTAGTTCTGGAGGTAGAGGCTGAAGATAAAATGAAAGGGGCAAAGGGTGTACAACATAACCTCGAAATTGAAATAAAGTGGTTCGATAACGAACCGGAGGGGCCACTGCAGCTAAAATGATTTTTTTATATACCGACACTGACTAAAAAGTGTTGCAACCCTCACTTTTTATCTTACTTTTGTGGCTTAATTTTTTAAACTAAAAAATAAGTCATGAAAAAGATTCTTCTACTGGGAGCTGTTATTGTCGTTTTCAGCTCAGCACTTCAGGCACAGGATGCCACAGAGTTTGGCCCGGGAGCAGGTGATTTTGCCATTGGCATCAGCGCCGACCCTGTACTCGTTTATGTGGGCAACTTTTTTGGGAAAACCACCAGAAACAACGCGCCTTACGCCGATCTGGCAAACGACTTTGATCTCTTTGGCAAGTATTTCACCTCTGACAACAGCGCCATCAGGGCGGGAGTCAGCCTCAGTTACCTTAGAGAGTCCTTTTTCTTCGGGCCTGAAGACCAAAACAGGGTTAATGAGTCTGAATTTGCTATCTCTCTTGCCATGGGGCTTGAAAGAAGAAGGGGATGGAATCGCATTCAGGCCTTCTACGGACCTTCTGTCGGTGTAGGACTCAGCACTGCCGCAGATGTCTACAAATACGATGAGACTCCGACCAGCGGAACCCTACTCAGGGAGAGCTATCCTACCACACTTGGCCTTGCACTGGGCGGGTTTGCAGGAGTCGAATACTTTATTGCCAGCAATATTGCCATTGGAACAGAGATGGGTATGGGTATGCACTTTTTTGCCTCAGGCAGAGGGGTAAGAGAGAGAGAAGGTATGGAAGATGTTGAAACCGGAACCAAAACCAGGAGTGCAGGCTTCGGCTTCAGGGACTCAGCTGCCCAGCTGGCCCCCAGAGGAACACTCTTTCTCTCTATCTATTTCTGAGAAACAGTCCCTGTTGTCTGACCCACTGTCAGACTATGGGTTATAAAATAAAAGGAGCCGCCACAGAGATGTGGCGGCTCCTTCTCTTTTGTGGCTACCGCTCTGCACTGCTCCATCAGGTCAGAAGAGTAGCTTATAACATCGTATCATAGCAATCATCAGGCATAAACCGGCGGTGGTACCCTGACAGTAAATGGGCTCTGCCAATAACCACTGCCGGATGAGTCCGGCAGTGGTACCCTGAAGGTTCGGAGCCTTGCCAATAACCATATCAAGCCTAAACCAATAGCAAAATCTTTAAAGAGCATCTACCAATCAGCTCAGCAGACATAAACCGGCAGTGGTACCCTGGATGCTTCGAGCCTTTGCCAATCACCTTATAATGCCGAAACCTCACTCCAAAACCTGCCAGGTTATCCTCTTACCTGGGCAGGACAGGAGCCCTGGCTGGGATCTTTGAGCAGTCGCCGGGGAAGGAAGCCTTCAGGGTACTCTGTTACATAGTTTTCACCAAAAAGGCGGTTATGAATTACACTGTTTTTGTGAATGTCGTAATCAAGTTTACCCCTTTTGCGAAAATAGAGGGTTATGACCGATGATGACATAACAATGAAGGTCGAATAGAGAATAGCAAGCCAGAGCATCTGGCTCTGTACCGGCTCTCTGAAGCTGAGAAGTATTATTGCGAATGATACCGGTCCGTTCTGTATACCGGTCTCAAGCGATACCGCCCTTTGAAACAGCGGAAACATGCCTATAAGCCTGGAAAACCAGTAACCGAAGAAGAACCCCACCATGCCAAGCCCTATGGTTCCGGCATAGACCTGCCAGGGGGTCTGGCCAAAGAGCGCCCCATGTCTTATAAAGGCCGTTCCGATAAGATATAGTATCACTATTACCGCCACAAACCCCGCAGTATCTTCAGCAACCTTCGCCCAGTCGGGTGACTTCCGCCTCAGAACCATTCCCATGGCAACCGGTACAAGAACAAGCACCAGTGAGCTTATGATATTGCCGGTGGGGATCACAAAATCGGCTTCAGCACCCGCGGCCCTCATTCCGGCACTTATCTCCGCTATAAAACGGCCGGTATAGGCCTTAAGAAGTATCGGCATCATAAACAGAGCCATAACGGTCGATGCTGTTGTCATAGAGATGCTGAGCGCCACCGATCCGCGCGAGAAATAGGTGAACATATTTGATGTGGTTCCACCTGGAAGACAACCTATAAGTATCAGTGCAATTGCGAAGGCGGGATCAAAATTGAGAACAACCGACAGGCCAAGGGCAATAAGCGGCATCAGACCGAACTGAGAGAGAAAGCCGACAAGCACACCACGCGGCCTTCTTGCAACCGCACGAAAATCGTTAACCGTGAGGCTCGCACCCATGCCCAGCATGATCACAAAGATCATTACTGCCAGAAGAGCCTGGTCATGTGGATATAGAAGTTGGGTATCAAATTCCATCATATTCACTTTTTACCGTTTTCACCCGAGTATATCTCTTCAATAACAGCCTCAAATTTTTCGGCTATAATATGCCTCTTTATCTTAAAGAGGTTTGTAAGCTCTTCCCCGACACGGAAACTATCACGCATAATCCTGAAAGCCCTTACCTGCTCGTAACTTCTGAATCCGTTGCCTCCGGCTGTCATGCGCCTTATCTCATCACGAATAATCCTTTTGGCTTCAGGGCTGGCAGAAATATCCCCGATGGTCGGGACATCGAAACCGGCTGTTCTAAACTCATTAAGCGAGGGTACAACCAGGGCACCAAGATGCCTTCTGTCCTGCCCCACCACCATACACTGCTCTATAAAAAGACTCTGTTGCAACCGCATTTCAATAGGCTCGGGCTCAACATTCTCACCACTCGACAGTACAATGGTCGCCTTGGAGCGTCCAAGAATCTTAACACAATCATTGAAGGTTATCATTCCAAGATCACCTGTGCGCAGCCATCCGTCAACAATAGTCTGGCTTGTAAGCTCCGGCTCGCGGTAGTAGCCCTTCATAACCTGAGGGCCCTTTACCCATATTTCACCACGCATTGCCCGCCCGCCGCGTGGCTTCTGCGAATTGGGATATACCAGTTCGCCGGTCTCAGGATCGGTAAGGCGTATCTCCGTTTCAGGGATGGGCGGACCCACAGTTCCCACAACAAGATTATCATTAGACCTTACCGAAATTACCGGCGAGGTTTCGGTCATCCCATACCCCTCCATTACCGATATGCCAATGAAGTTAAAGAACCTGTCAATATGTATTGGCAGGGCACCCCCGCCCGAAATAGTCTCTCTGAGTGCCCCTCCTGCACCCAGCCTCACCCTCTCAAGAACAGCGGCATTGAAAAAACCGTACCATGGCAATACGATTACCCAGCGCACCAGATGAAAAGGCATAAAGAGGGCTCTCTTCCACAGAGGCTGCGGCTTCAGTTTAAGGTTTTTGTTGGTGATAAAGTAGCGCGACACAGTGTAGTTTCTCGCAAGGAAATAGGCTATATGAAAGAGTATCTGGCGTACCGGATGAGATGATCTGATGTTTTTTAATATCCGCTCATGCATCTTCTCCCATAAACGGGGCGCCGATGCCATAAATGTCGGCTCTACATTGCGCATATCATCTCCCAGGGTCAGAACAGATGAATAGTAGGTACACCCTCCGAAACTTATGGTGTACATCTCTATCACCCTTTCAAAGATATGCCATATTGGTAGTACCGATATGGCCCTGTCGCTGCAGTTATGGTGCCCCGGCAGATTCCTTATCTGACTTATCATATTGGCATGGGTAAGCATTACCCCTTTGGGTTTGCCGGTGGTGCCCGATGTGTAGATAAGGGTAAAGAGATCATCAGGAACTATAGCCTCAATTCTCTCCTCAGCCCTCCTGTCTCCCTGTTGGCGCAGGCTCATTCCAAGTTGAGTCACCTCATTGAGAGAGCGGGCTCCGTCGCGGGGTATCGCTTCAGGGTCAAGAACTATTATCTCCCTGAGCAGGGGCAGCCTGCTTCTCAGAGAGAGAAGCCTGGTATGCAGATCCTCATTTTCAACAAAGGCGACCTCTATACCGGCATGATCTATTATGTACAGCAACTCATTGTCAGTAATATCACGACCCCTTGGAACATCTGCCGCTCCCGATAGCAGAACGGCATAATCCGAAAGCATCCACTCATAACGGTTATCTCCGAACAGACCAACATGATCGCGGGCCTTTACACCCAGGTCAATAAGTCCGGTAGCAAGATTAAGCCCCTCTTCATAGATCTCCCTGTAAGAAACCGGGCTCCAGTCCAGGGCACTCTTACGGGTGGCAAAGGCAGGCATTTCGCCAAACCTAAGGGCTGCTTCACGATATAGAAGGGCCAGGTTTTCTGCCTGAATCCTGTCATTCATATTATTATGGTCGATTAATAGTTGTTGCACATATCGCTGTTATAGCCACAGTTGCAGCCCCACAGACTAATCAGAGACGCACTCCGGTCGAAAAACATCAGCTGCTAATGTACGAATATTTTGAGATCTGCAAACGCTTTATCATAATTTGCATATAGTGGTGGTGACAGCGGAACTCACCCCTTTTTTTTATATCTTGGTGCTGCAGTAGCACTCCCCTTTAGCCGGGGCTCCCTGAAAACCTGCTCAAGAGTGAGGGTGCTTGCTATGCCGGGCGCCTGACCCTTTCAGCTTAACCTGAACAGTGACCATGACCATACGCTCTATTACAAAACCTGAACTCTCCGTCGCCATAATTGGGTGGAGAGCCCTCTTGACCGGAATAGCTCTGGGGCTCCTCTTCGCCGTTGTGTTAAGCTATCTCTTCAACCACACCAGAGAGTTGCTCAGAGCGCTGACAATAACAGGCGACCTTCTTATTCTCCCGGAGAGAGAGTTCCGGATATACGACCTCTTCTTCTCAGCACTTGCCACAACCCTGGGGTTTGGCATCACCATGATATTCTGGATGAAAGGCACAGGAAGAGGGGTGAGGAGATATTACAGAAGGCACTATGCTCTATCCGTATCGCTGCTTCTGACTATTGTCGTTATGCTGGCAGTTACCAGGTTTGGGGCGACTGTTTCACGCATGCCTTTTGGCATGAAGGGGTTTGACTATCAACCTGAGATGTTGCGATATCTATGGCCGGGAATGGTTCTGCTGCCCCTATGGCTCTTTTATGCACACTGGAATGGTGCCCGTCTGATTTACATAACAGGCCGATGGATAACGGCATCTCTTATCTGCTGCACCGCGCTCTTTTTCCTTCTGTTTTTGCTGACCACTGTCGACAGGGAGAGACTTAACCGGCTATACTATGAGATGAACCGTGAACGGTATGAGTTTATCGACTCAATGTTCACAATGGCAGAAAATCGTTATGGAATAGAGATATGTGATACAAAGTCAGAGATACTGCAGAGAAGATATGCCGGGCGTACCACCGACCTTGTCCTAAGCATAAAAGAGGCTTTCGGAACAGATGATGTTGTACCGAAAGAGACCCTTATTCTGCAGAGAATTGTGATACATAATCTTAACAGCCACAGTCCATATCTGTGCAAATACGATACTACTGATGACAGCAACTGGCCCTATGCCACACCGGAGAGTATATATAATCAGATAGTGAAGCATAAACCCGGTTCACCGGAAACAGAGATACTCTTCGCCATACTCGGCGAGCAGGCAAATCTGCTCTACGCACCGGTAATAAAAGTGGGGCGGTGGCATGACTACTCTCATTATGAGAGGGAGAGGGCATCATTCAGGGATATGCTTCTATTCTGTACTGAAGGGATTAAAGAGAGGCTCTCTGTTGTGACAGAGAGGCTGAGGTCTGATACTCTCTATAAAAAACATCATCACCTCCTGCCCGAAACAG
>SLNP01000131.1 GCA_007132995.1 Bacteroidales bacterium
AAAATCGTTGGGGTTTACAGCAATATCAGCTATTCTTCCCGAATAGGCCGCAGGACCTATCATACGAAAACTCAGTGCAGAGAACATCTGCTCTGTGGGCTCAAACTGGCCTGTAGCTGCCCGCCTGCTCCTCTGCGACATAAGGGGGAAGGAGGTAACTACCAATAGCACTATGACCGCAGTCAATCTCGTTTTTCGATTCATGGTTTAAAGACGCTTAGTTGTTAATAGAATGGAATATTGGAACGGGTAAATCTATGCTATTTTTATCTATGTTGTGTGCCGGGAAGACCAATAAATGATGTTAAAAAGAGATGTAGCATATAATAACTATTCATAATCAAGTATATATGCTTGAATTAAATTCGAACAACCGGTGGCACTTAACTGTATACCATTATATATAATTCGAATTCACCATACAGATGTTTTTCTACATGGCTTTTTTGCCGTCTGAGGAAAAGGGTTTTTGAGCACCTGCAGATAATAATCAATATAATGACCAAATTATGAGTAGAGAGGAGAAAAGGGAGCGAGACCAATACCGTTATCTTGACGCAGAGGAGAGAGTAGTAATTCAGGAGAGAGGTACGGAGCCACCCAATAGTGGAGGCTATAACAAGTTTTTCGGAGAGGGCACCTACCTTTGCAAGCGATGCGGGTATACGCTTTACCGATCAGAGAGCAAGTTTAACTCCGGCTCGGGTTGGCCGGCTTTCGATGACCATATTGGTAGTGGGGTGAAGCAGCTGCCGGACCCGGATGGTGTAAGAGAGGAGATTGTCTGCTCTGTCTGCGGTGCCCATCTTGGCCATATCTTTTCCGGCGAGGGGTTTACCCCTTCAGATATAAGACACTGTGTTAATTCTATTTCGCTCGATTTTGTACCGGTATGCCTCAAAGAGGGAAGGTACGAGACAGCAATATTCGCAGGAGGCTGTTTCTGGGGTGTGGAGTACTATATGAAAAAAGCCATAGGGGTAAAAGCGGTGATATCCGGATATACCGGCGGAGACCATCCCTATCCGACTTACCAGCTTGTATGCAGTGGAACTACCGGACATGCTGAAGCGGTGAGAGTAATATTCGATCCCTCTGAAATATCTTATGGCGAGTTGGTACGGCTCTTTCTTGAGATACATGACCCTGAGCAGGAGGGTGGCCAGGGTCCGGATATCGGCACCCAGTACAGAAGCGAGATATTTTTTCTTAACAGTGTGCAGGAGCAGACAGCAAAGGAGATGCTATCCCTTCTCGGTAGCCGTGGCTATAGACCGGTTACACTTGTTACTGCAGCCTCACGGTTCTATGATGCAGAGGAGTATCATCAGGACTACTATAACAGGAAGGGTACATTGCCATATTGCCATGGATATACAAAGAGGTTCTGAACCCCAAATATGCTTCAAGAGTGGTAATATTGTAACAGAATTAGTTTCTTTGCGGCGGAAACAGGAAAAAGTGCAGGTATTATGATTGACACATTGTTTAAAAGAAAGAGTATTAGAAAGTATTCGTCGCAGAGTGTAAGCGATAGCGACCTAAATACTGTTCTGGAGGCTGCCGCGAGAACCTCAACCACAGGTAATATGCAGGTATACAGTATTGTTGTTACCCGTGACAGTGAGATGAAAGAGCGTCTTGCACCAACCCATTTTAACCAGCCAATGGTTATGGAGGCTCCGGTGCTGCTTACATTTTGTGCCGATTTTAACCGCTTTAATAAGTGGTGCAGAATGCGTGATGCCGATCCGGGATATGATAACTTCCTCTCTTTTATGACCGCTGCTATTGATGCGCTGCTGGCTGCCCAGACGGCTGCGGTTGCTGCAGAGGCGATGGGAATGGGTATCTGCTATCTGGGTACCGCTACATACAACGCCGATAAAATAATAGATATTCTGCAACTACCCCGGGGTGTGGTGCCTGTAACAGCTATAACCCTCGGCTGGCCCGCTGAAGATCCGGAGCAGATTGACAGGCTGCCGCTCAGGGCTGTGGTACACAACGAACTCTATAACGACTTTACAGAGAAAGATATCGAGTCACTATATGCCGAAAAGGAGGCCAGAAGTGATAGCAGGCAATTTATCGAGGAAAATGATAAAAAAACGCTGGCACAGGTGTTTACCGATGTGAGATACAAAAGGGCTGACAACATTCATTTCTCTAAATCATTCCTGGAGGTGCTTAAAAAGCAGGGCTTCATGAATCAGTAGAGATCTGACGGAGTCTATTTCGGATATTTCATTCCATTACCGCCCTTAATCGGGAGAGTCAAGGCTTACACCCAGCTCTTTGGCGACTGCCCTCAGATCATCCTCAACAGCAGGAATCAAAGATACACCCTCTTTGAGGCTCCTCTCTTCCGCCTCCCTCTCGGGATCGCCGGGAATCAGTACCTTTTCACAGCCCTCAGATGGCTCTGCGGCCCTGAAGGTCTCTATCCATAAGTCCATCTCATTTTTAAACTCACCGGCCGGCCTGAAGGCATCTATCCTCATGGCACCGAACAGATGTCCCGTACCCTCACCTCTCTTATCTTCCCTTAGTGGCAGGTAGGCTACACTTGGTGGCACAAATGGACCGAAGCCGGCGCCACTGAATAGTGAAGAGAAGATATCTACTATGGCAGAGAGGCAGTACCCTTTGTGGCTTCCATGAATCCTGTCACCGCCAAGGGTCAGCATGGCTCCCCCTCGCTTTAATACAGATGGGTCATCACTCGGCTTTCCGGAGCTGTCCTGCACATACCCGAACGGAACCCTCTCTCCTCTCTTCTCTGCAACCGCAAGCTTACCCCTGGCAATGGGTGTTGTGGCAAAATCTGCCACAAGCGGGGGCTGCCGGTCGGCGGGCACAGCAACCGCAACTGGATTGGTGCCAAGCATGGGGGTTACAGAAAAGGTTGGAGCCACAAGCGGATTGGCATTGGTAAAGGCCAAACCCACCATATCATACCCGAGTGCCATCATGGCATAGTATCCGGCAATTCCGAAATGGTTTGAGTTTCTGACGGCTACCCATCCTGTTCCGCTCTTGTCAGCCTTCCCGATTGCCTTGAGCATGGCCGCTGAGGCGGCGACCATACCTACCGCCATATCGGCATCGATCACCGCAGTGGATGGCGACTCATGAACCACTCTGATTTCTGGCCTTACATTTATCCTTCCACCTTTCCACAGGTTGTAGTAATCTTTTATTCTGACCATCCCGTGAGAAGGAATATCTCTCATCTCTGCCGCAACAAAGATTTTGGCAATTGTCTCTGCATCTTCGTCGGGGCAGCCCATCTTCCTGAATAGCTCAGATGTGAAGCGGTGAAGGTGACTGGCTTTGTAGTATCTCATTTTTATGTTATATATGGAACCGCTAATATCACAAAAATAGAGAACCTGCGTCAAAGATCTCTTATATTGACCGGCAAAGTGCAGGTAACTTATACTATTGGTGAGTTACTTCTTATATTTGCATCCTCATCAGATGAATAGATCTCTTCAGCGGATGTGCAGGGCGATGAGCACTCCCATCTGCAGAGCTATTACTCTGTCACCGGGTGATGCCCGGGAGCACTCCTGATATCTTTATGATATGGTCAACAATAATATAAAATGGTAGCAGAACCCACTTCATACGGCGATGAGAAAGAGGTCGCAGGCATGTTTGATAAAATAGCGCAAAGGTATGACCTGCTTAACGGAATAATCTCACTCGGTATAGACAGGTACTGGAGAAGGGCGGCGGTGAAGTCTGTAAAGAGAGCCTGTTCACCCCGTTCTATTCTTGATCTGGCAGCCGGCACCTGCGACTTCTCTCTTGAGCTTGCGTCCCTAAAGCCTGAAGAGATAGTGGCGATGGATATCTCACCTGCAATGCTCGCTGCAGGTCGCGAAAAGATCATGAAGAGGGGCATGGAGAGTATAATAGAGGTTGTCAATGGCTCGGCCGCCGGAATACCCTTTCGGGACAACAGATTTGATGTTGTAGCGGTAGCTTTCGGAGTAAGGAACTTTTCCGACCTTAAGGGCTCGATAAGAGAGATGTTGAGAGTGCTAAGACCAGGAGGCCTGTTGCTTGTGCTGGAATTCTCTGAAATTGAGAACCGGATGGCGAGGTT
This sequence comes from Bacteroidales bacterium, assembly GCA_007132995.1. Taxonomy (GTDB): domain Bacteria; phylum Bacteroidota; class Bacteroidia; order Bacteroidales; family VadinHA17; genus SLNP01. The sequence continues at coordinate 4,118 of SLNP01000131.1, forward strand.
CTTCTTTAATATCTGGTTCAGATATATTGTGCCTCTGGTGGGACGACTTATTTCGGGTCATGGCGATGCATATAGCTTTCTTCCCGATTCGGTGGCCCTGTTCCCCTCCGGCGATCAATTTATCAGGTCTCTTAGTGAGGCCGGATTCTCTGACTGTAAGGCCAGACGCCTTACCATGGGCGTGGCCACTATTTACACTGCACATAAGTTTACAACACAATAACCGGGATATGAAACTGTTTACTATTTTTACGGCGGTGAATATACAGCTTCGCTGCGGGCAGCCGTTTTAACGACGAGCCTCTTTGGCCTCTTTTGGCAGTAGAGGATTCCGGCGCACCTATAGAAGAGAGAATGATTAAAAGATTGACAAAACGGTTTTTACTTTTGGTAGTTCTGGCCGGACTATCTCTTATAGCCGAAGGTCAGAGATCCAGGGTTATGCATGATGCATGGTATGATGACAGACCACTCCATTTCGGCTTTACCGTTGGCTTTAATACAATGAACTTTCGTATCACCCCTTCGCAGGAGGCTTTCTCTTCAGACTCACTTTTCCCAAATGTTGCAGTGCTAAAGCCCGGTATCAATATCCAGATAGTAACCAACTATAAGCCCAACCCATTTATTGATGTGCGATTTCTGCCGGGGGTCTCATTCGGACAAAGGAGTATTGTTTACTTCAAAGACTCTGAGGTTTTTAATGACCAGCAGAGGCTTGAATCATCTTTTCTGGAGTTTCCCTTTATTGTGAAATACAAGGGTGCACGACTCAATAATGTGAGACCATTTATTGCAGGAGGATTAAACTACAGGTACGATCTGGCAGGAAAAAGGGAGTTTGATGAGGAGAAACCTGTCTATCTGCGCCTGAAACGATCAGACCTCTATTATGAGGCCGGTGTGGGTCTTGAGATATACCTGCCATACTTTAAACTGACCGTTGAGGGGAAGCTCTCAAACGGACTACGGGATGTTCTGGTTCGTGATGCCGCTCCCGGCCAGGCTCATTTTGTAAATGCCATTGAGAGGATGAAGTCTCAGATATGGGTGCTCTCATTCCATTTCGAATAGTACAGTCAGCCATATGCCTTTAAAGATTGATATTAAACTGCCTCCTGAAGAGGCGGCAGATATGACCCTTGTAGTAAAGAGGGCCGCAGAGAGGCTTAAGATATCAGACCGCTCTGTTGAGGCTGTGCGTATAGTGAGAAGAGCTGTTGATGCGAGGAAGAGCCCGGTGAAGATAGATATGGGGCTACTTCTTTTTACCTGCGGTGAGGAGATTCCTGAAAGAAGGGTAAGGGAATTCCGTGCCAGAAGGGTGGAGATTTCTCCGGAGGTTATAGTGGCCGGAAGCGGTCCGGCAGGACTATTTGCCTCGCTGAGACTTATTGAGAGGGGGCTCAGACCTGTGATAATCGAGAGGGGTAACGAACTAAAACGACGCAAAAGAGATATTGCTGCAATAAGTCGTCACCATGTTGTAAATCCTGACAGTAATTACTGTTTTGGCGAGGGGGGAGCGGGAACATTCAGTGACGGGAAACTATATACCCGATCGAAGAAGAGGGGAGATAACAGCGCGGTGCTCGAACTATTGACCCGTTTCGGTGCCGATGAGAAGATTCTTTATGATACTCACGCGCATATAGGTACCGACAGGCTGCCCGCAATTATTGCCGCTATACGCGATGCCATAACCGATTGCGGCGGAGTGCTTCTTACAGGAAGAAGAATTACCGACATAGTGGTAAAAGGGGGTCATGTAAAGGGGGTGAAAGCCGGAGAAGAGCTCTTCTCTTCCGACAGGGTGATACTGGCTACGGGTCACTCTGCACGGGATATTTACACAGTAATATCTGACAGGGGAGTGGTGATGGAGGCCAAACCATTTGCTGCCGGCGTAAGGGTTGAGCATCCACAGCAGCTTATAGACAATATTCAATATCATGGCAGGGGGCGTGGTGAATATCTTCCCGCTGCAACCTATAAGCTTGTCAGGCAGTTTGGAGGTAGAGGAGTTTACAGCTTCTGTATGTGCCCGGGTGGTTTTATAGTACCCTCGGCCACCTCTGACGGTGAGGTGGTTGTAAACGGCATGTCTCCTTCGCACCGGGGGTCGGTATGGGCTAACTCCGGAATAGTTACCGAGGTGCGCCCGGAGGATATGGCGCAGTACGGTAGTTTTGGTGCTCTTGCAGGGGTCGAGTTTCAGAGGGAGTTGGAACATATGGCCTGGCGTGAGGGGGGGAGGCGACAGACAGCTCCTGCCCAGCGAATTACCGATTTTATAGGTCGAAGGGGGTCGTCGAGCCTACCATCATGCTCCTATTTTCCGGGAGTGACGACCTCTCCGCTGCATGAGTGGCTGCCGGATTTTATCGTTGAGGCTTTAGCGGCGGGGCTGAGCGGTTTTGGACGAAGTCTGAAGGGCTTTGTTACCCGCGATGCCCTTATTGCAGGAGTTGAGACCCGCACCTCATCGCCTGTAAGGGTTTTGCGTGACAAGCTCTCTCTGCAGAGTCTCTCTGTAGGTGGTCTCTACCCCTGCGGTGAGGGTTCGGGGTACGCGGGGGGCATACTCTCTACTGCAGTCGATGGCATGAGGGTGGCTGATGCTATAGCAGATAGATATGGCCTGACTGAGTGAGCCCGCCTTTTTTAAACTATAGAGACTGCCAAAGTAGATCTGTTATGCTGATGACTCTATATCAGTTTGCGTCTGGAAAACTCAGAGAGAACTACAGAGACAGACATAGCAACATTTAGTGATCCGGTGCTGTTATCCTCTCTCTTTCCCGGAATACCCGTTGCGACAGTTGCAAGGTTACAGGCAGCCTTTGAGAGGCCCTTTGACTCATTGCCAAAAAGCAGGATTCCCTCACTTCTGCGGGGATTGAACTCATAAACAGAGGGGGCACCCGGCGAGGTGGCAACTATCTCCTTGCCCTCTGCAGCCGCTGCTATAAGATAAGGTTGCAGATCCCTGTATGTAACCCTTACACCTATCAGACCACCCATAGCGGCCTGAACCACTTTCGGGTTATAGCAATCGACCGAGTCTTTACTGCAAACTATATGTTGAACACCAAACCAC
>SLNP01000042.1 GCA_007132995.1 Bacteroidales bacterium
CAAACCTTCTGTACATCAACTCCAGTACCCTTTTCTCCTCATCGGTCAGCCCAAAGGCCTCCTGTCTATCATAAACACTCTTAACGCGTGCAAAGAGATCTTCGTTCAGGTATATGTCATCTGTATGGCTGCTTGAGAGCTGCGACACCTCGCTGTTAATCTCCTCCAGCTTGCTATTGGTGTGGGCCGAGTTAATCGGGTGAAATGTCCTGCTGACTCTTCTCAGCAGCGAACCGCTGTACTCAAACTCCTTAATAGTATTTTCGAAGGTGGGCTCGTCCGGATTGGCAACTATCGCCTCTATCTCTCTCTTCTGCTCTTCAAAGCCTTTGACAAATGCCGGCATGTAGTGCTCATCCGTTATCTCATCAAATGGTGGAATGCCAAAAGGGGTGTCCCAGTCCGAAAAGAAGGGGTTGTCACTTATCTTGTCTGAACAGGAGGCCGCTCCAATCATGATGGCTGTCATAACAATTACTATTTTTTTCATGAGGCTTGGGAGGTTAGGTTAATACAGGGTTTTGCCAATTGCAAATTAGTCAATTAAGTTGCATTTACAAAAAATAGTGATTGCTTCAGACCTCTGATTGCTTCTATGCGAACTCAACAAGCGGAGTTCCTTTAGTCACAAAGTCACCATGCTTGCAGGGTATCTTTTTTATCTGACCGTCCCGATCAGATAAAACCTCAGCAAAATGACCTCCAAACTCCAGATAGAAGAGACGATCTCCCTTTTTAACATCAGACCCCTCATCTACCTCCTGATAGAGGCCGATATATGATTCAGTACCTCCAACATAGAGCATAACGGTTCCGTTCTCTTTTGAGACAAGCACCTTGTCACTCAACTCTCTCTTACTGCCGGAGGTGGAAATTTCACTCCTCTTTGCCTCAACCTCTTTTACAAAGCGCTCTTTTGCCACTCCCGACTTATAGTCACGATACTGTCTGTCGTGCATAGCAAGCTCGAAAAGCTCTTCGTCATCAGGTCCGGTTTCCCATCCGTTCTCTTCCATCTCCTGGCGGTACTTATCCAGGGCATCAGGGTAGTTCTCCTGGGGTATCCCATCATAAAACTCTTTGCCCTCCCTGCGGGCAATTTCAACTATCTTATCATCAAGTTTCCCGGGAAGTTTACCTGCTCTGCCAAGTATCATATCCCATGTATTGTTGTCGATCATAGAGAAACGCTCCTTGCCTGATGTCATCTGGACTATATTCATAAGCGCAACATTCTTGACATACTGGCTGTAGGGTGTTACAAGAGGGGGATAGCCCATCATTGGCCATATATGCTCCACTTCGCGGAAAAGCAACACAAGAAGCTCATCTTCAGACAGTTCGCTCTTTCCCATGTTTTTGAGGGTGACATTTATTCCCTGGTGTACCCCTTTCAGGTCAGCCATCAGGCTTCCCATCATGCCACCGGGTAGCCCGCTTCCAATTAGCAGGGAGGTCATTACCCTGTTGCGCTTATCTATGAATAGTCCGAGAAAGTCATCGATAAACTCCTGGGTAAGAGATCTGACCTTCATATAGGCATCCATGTTTATATCCGGTACCTCAAACCCTGCATCATCAAGCATGGAGTGAATCGCAATCAGGTCCGGATGAACCATACCCCAGCTAAGTGGCTCAACAGCCAGATCTACATAGTCAGCGCCGGCTCTGGCAGTCTCAAGCATAGAGCCCACGGAGAGCCCGGGGCCTGAATGCCCGTGATACTGTACTACCATTTCCGGATATTTTGTCTTTATCTTTTTGACAAGCTCGCCCAGCATAACAGGCCTGCCTACTCCTGCCATATCTTTGAGGCATATCTCATCGGCGCCATACCCGGCAACCTTGTCGACAACACCCAGGTAGTAGTCAGCTGTGTGTATAGGAGAGTGGGTAATTGAGAGAGCCACCTGCGATATCATGCCAGCCTCTTTTGCATATTTAACTGAGAGCTCAAGGTTTCTGTGATCATTAAGCCCGCAGAAAGATCTGGCTATATCAACCCCCTGTGCCTTTTTTACCCGGAACATTAGTCTTCTTACATCAGCGGGTACCGGGAACATACGCAATCCGTTAAGTGACCTTTCAAGCATATGGGTCTGAATACCAGCCTCATTAAATGGCTTTGTCCACTCTCTTACTGCACTGTTGGGGTTCTCACCATACATAAGCTGAACCTGCTCAAAAGCACCTCCGTTGGTCTCTATTCTATCGAAACAACCCATATCAATTATATGAGGGGCAATCTCTTTCAGCTGATCAACCCTTGGCTGATATTTTCCTGAAGATTGCCACATATCCCTGTAGATAAGACTGAATTTTATGCTCTTCTTCTTCATATCGATTTTTTTTATCAAGACTGTCTCATGACCCACCTGATCGGGCCGTAATAAAACCACCGGTAAAGTTCAACCCTACCAGATAAAAGTTACGGCACCAGACCCGGAAATGAGAACTGGTCTGTCTGTTTTACCTCAATTAAAACCGGGATAATCAACCTGTCATTACCGCTTACAACATTGTGGCTCTTTCCGGTAGAGTGGCCTGTTGTACTCCCTGACCTTCTGAGGCTACTCCTCCCGGTAAGGAAAAGCCTGCCGGACATTGGTAACATCAATAAATAGGGCGAACCCGGTTTGTATAAACCGTTTAACGGTTCGCGAAAAAAAAGATCTCCCCAAGTTATTAAAATCAAAGGTGACAAAAATAGCAGAAAGAGTTGTATATTGAAACAGCCCTACCATTAAATTATATGAAAGCATGATGTGGTGATATATCAGTTGGCCATGCTAAAAGGCCTCTATATTGTTATATTTGTATTTTTGTTGCTTACTATGAGGGGCTTATTGTTTGACATAAAAAGGTTCACGACTGAAGACGGACCCGGTATTCGGGTTACCTATTTTTTCAAGGGGTGCCCTATGAGTTGTATCTGGTGCCACAATCCGGAAGGGATAGCTCAGGAACCTATGACGGTTAAGAGGGTTGAAAGAGTCGGATCTGCCAGATTCACAAAGAGTGAAGTTGTCGGACGGGAGTATGATATTGAAGAGCTTGTAGATGTTGCTGCCAGAGAGCGCCCCTTTATTGAGCAGTCAGGTGGGGGAGTAACCTTTTCTGGCGGTGAGCCCCTTATGCAGCCGGAATTTCTGGAGAGGGCGCTGATTCGCATGAGAGAGGAGGGGTATCATACAGCTGTTGATACCTCGGGGTTTGCCGAAAGAGAACATTTTAAGCTGATTCTGCCCCACACCTCTCTCTTCCTGTATGATATAAAGCACATTGATGATGCCAGACACAGAGAGTTTACCGGAGTAACCAGTAAGAGAGTGCTTGGTAATTTTGATTCCCTGGTTAAAGAGGGAGCAGATATTGTTGTAAGGATACCTGTTATTCCCGGTTTTAACGATGATGAGGAGAGCATGAAGGCTATAAGAGATTATATAGATGATCGCATGAGCGATAGAATAAAGGGGATAGATCTTCTTCCTTACCACAGAACCGGATCGGGTAAATATGGCCTTTCCGGCAGAGATTATCTTATGGGAGGGAAGAAGCCAATAGCTGATGGTCAAATTGATGCTTACAGGGCCCTTTTTTCAGCTATACTGTTAAAGTGAATGTCCCCAACACAAATGAGTAGTGGTGGATAAAATTATAAAGGATATGAGAGGGCGTTTTGAGATAAGCGAGAGGGTGAGGAAACTCAGAGAGGTTAGTCAGCAGTCCCGGGAGAGGATTTCGGGAGAGAGGGCTGAGCTGATAACAGACTTTTACAGTAGCGGCAATGCATCACTTCTGTCGGCACCGATGCTTAGGGCAAAGGCATTTTACCATATGTTGGCAAAAAAGAGACTTTATATTGGTGATGGAGAACTGATAGTGGGAGAGAGAGGACCCGAACCCAAAGCTGTCTCAACTTATCCTGAATTATCACTTCACTCTCCCGATGATCTGGATATTCTTGCCAGCCGCCCCAAGGTGAGTTTTGAGGTAGATGATGAGGCCAGGAGAATGTATAGTGAGAAAATTATTCCCTACTGGAGCGGAAAAACCAATCGCGACAGAATAATGGGTCTGATGAGCGATGAGTGGCATAATGCATACAGGGCTGGAGTCTTTACAGAGTTTCAGGAGCAGAGGGCGCCGGGACATACCGTTATTGGCGCTAATATGTTCAGAAAGGGATTCCTTGACCTGAAGGACGAGATAGAGCAGGCAGAGGGTAGGCTGGACTTTGGTAATGATGAAGCGGCCTTCGACAAGCTTGAGCAATACAGTGCAATGAAGGTAGCATGTGATGCCATTATAATGTATGCTGAGAGATACTCTTATGCCCTTGAAGAGACAGCCAACCGCTGCAGAGACAAAAAGAGAAGAGAGGAGCTTGGTAAAATGGCTGCCATATGTCGTCGAGTGCCTGCACATGCCCCTGAAACGATGCATGAGGCTCTGCAGCACTACTGGTTTATACATGTAGGTGTCATTTCTGAGCTGAATCCGTGGGACTCATTCAGCCCGGGGCGACTGGATCAGCACTTGCTGCCCCTGTTTCTCAATGATATTGAAAAGGGGCTGCTGTCAGAGGCTGAGGCGTACGAGCTTCTTTGCTGCCTCTGGGTTAAATTCAATAACCATCCTGCACCCCCCAAGATAGGGGTTACAGCCTCTGAGAGCAGTACATACACAGATTTTACACTGATAAATCTTGGAGGGCTAACACCTGACGGTGATGATGCGGTTAACCGACTCAGCTATATTATTCTGGATGTTATTGAGGATATGCGTCTATTGCAACCCGGTTCAATGGTACAGATATCTTCCAGAACTCCCAAACCCTTCCTTCACAGAGCCCTTGAGATTGTTAAGAGCGGTTTCGGACAGCCATCATTCTTTAATAGTGATGCTATTGTTAAAGAGCTTCTCAGACAGGGCAAAAGCATTACGGATGCCAGAAACGGCGGGGCATCAGGATGCGTTGAGACCGGCGCCTTTGGCGCTGAGGCCTACTGGCTTACCGGCTATTTCAATCTCCCTAAAATTCTGGAGCTTACACTGAATAACGGATTTGACAGAAGAACCGGCATGCAGGTGGGTCCTGAAACCGGAAAAGTTTCACAGATCAATTCTATCGATGGTCTTATGACGGCTTTTGCCGAACAGGTAAACTACTTTGCCTCGCTGAAGCTGGATGGTAATAATATCGTTGAGGGAACATTCAGTACTTTTCTGCCTGTCCCCTTTCTTTCACTGCTGATAGATGACTGTATTGTCAACGGTACTGACTATAACAGGGGCGGAGCGAGGTATAACAATAGTTATATACAGGGGGTGGGGCTGGGTACGGTAACCGATATGCTCACCTCTATCTGCTATAATCTGTTTGATAACAAAAGCTATAAATGGAGTGAGATGCTTGAGGCACTGGAGAGTGACTTTTCCGGTTTTGAGGAGATGCAGTATAATCTGATATACAACACTCCACGCTATGGGAATGATAATTATTATGCTGACAGGTTTGCCAGCAAGACATTCAAAACTTTCTTCGATGCTGTTGATGGGCGAAAAACACTTAGGGGTGGTACCTCCAGAATAAATATGCTTCCCACCACATGCCATGTATATTTTGGTTCTGTATTGGGCGCCACCCCAGACGGCCGAAGGGAGGGGACTCCTGTCTCTGAAGGGATATCCCCTGTGCAGGGAGCCGATAGCGAGGGTCCCACGGCTGTTCTCAGATCAGCACTCTCTATTGACCACCTGCTAACCGGTGGAACACTGCTTAACCAGAAGTTCTCCCCCACTTTCTTCGCCTCGGAAGAGAGTATAGGTAAGCTTGGTGACCTGATACGCACATATTTCAGCATGGACGGACATCACATACAGTTCAATGTTGTAGATGGCGATACTCTGCGCAGGGCACGAGCCCATCCTGAGCAGTATCGTGACCTTATAGTCAGGGTTGCCGGTTACAGTGATTACTTCAGAGACCTGAGCGATGATCTGCAGGAAGAGATAATAATAAGAACAGAGCACGAGGGTCTCTGATATGGCTTAGTCGAAGAAAGAATATATTTTTACTATATTGTGAGGTGCCATGCTGTAACAGGTGAGTAGAATAGAATTGACCCCATCATGAGTAAAGAGCTTTTTAACTATTTCGATAAGCGCCATATGAAGGAGATTTTGAGGCAGGCTCCTTCTGATGACGGACCTGTTATTACCCTGTCAAGACAGAGTGGGTGTGATGGAAGATTAGTTGCAGAAGCTGCCGCTATGCTGCTTAACATCAGAGGCAAAACCGATAGATGGAGAACGGTAGACAGGGAAATAGTCAGGGCTGTGGCGACTGCTATGGATACTGAACCGAAACGGATAGAGACCTTCTATAAGGGGGTTGAGAACTCAAATCTGTCGGAGATGATAATGGCTGTTTCAGAAGATTTTGTAAGTGATCAGACAATAAAAAGGGTTATAGAGGAGGTGGTGCTATCCATATGCAAGGAGGGCTATGTCGTAATGGTAGGAGGAGCCGGCATATCAATTGCCCAGGGCGTTGTCAATTCGCTTCATGTAAGATTGACCGCTCCGTTCTACTGGCGGGTTGAGAATGTTATGGGTAAACACGATATTTCCATAGATGAGGCTGAGGAGAGTATACTTTTGAGTGATGAGCGACGGTTTAAAACTATACAGACCTTCTTAAAACAGCGGTCGGTGAACATAGATTACCTGTTTGACTCAATAATAAACCGCAGCAGATTCAATATCAATCAGACCGCCTCGCTTATAGTTTCGCTGTATGAGGCACGGAGAGCCTCGATCGAAGATGCAGCATCTACTGGTGCTCGCTAACGCCCGATGGCTCGCTGCTGACGCAGCTCGCAGCGTAGAGCGGAGAGAAGTGCTCACTTCGCTCGCACTAAAAAAAAGCTTTAAGATATTTCGGATAAAAAAGGGAGCGTACCCCCCAGTACGGGCTGTGTGGTTATCATGTATAAACGGTCAGGTTCTCTTATTACGGGTTGTGTTGTGATCATGTAAGACAGACCTGTCTCTTTAGCAATAATGCGTAATAAGCAAGTCGCTTAAATGTGGCCCTCAGTGAGTTTGGGAAAAAGAGCGGTTGCAATAGTGAAGCATATTACGGGCAGTTACAAGTTGCAGCTGTTAAAGCGTCGGCTGTTTGAGCATGCAGAGCATGCGAGTTCCGACG
>SLNP01000112.1 GCA_007132995.1 Bacteroidales bacterium
ATTCAATGCGATAAAATATTGCAGGGAGCGCCCCCATATAGCCATTTCGACAAAGAACAGATCCGGATGCATCTCCATAGCCATTAAAGATAACGGCATAGGGATAAGCAGGGAGAATCTGACCAGGATATTTGACAAGTTTTACAGGGTGCCGACAGGCAATATACATAATGTAAAGGGCTTTGGTCTGGGGCTCAGCTATGTGAAGATTGTTATTGAGGAGCATGGCGGAACCATCAGGGCAGATAGCCAGCCCGGTAAAGGATCAACTTTTATTATATACTTACCTAATATTAATGGATATGGAAAAAAAGAGAGTACTACTGGCTGAAGATGATGAGAATCTGGGCCACCTGTTGCAGAATTATCTGGAAATCAAAGGCTATGATGCAAAGCTATTCACAGACGGTGAGTCGGCAATGCAGGGATTTCGCACAGCGAGGTTCGACCTCTGTATAGTCGACATTATGATGCCCGAAGTTGATGGCATTGAACTGGTAAAGGAGATCAGAAAGGTAGACACGCAAATACCGGTAATATTCCTGACTGCCAAAAACCAGAAAGAGGATATCATTGAAGGCTTTGAGACCGGAGCAGATGACTACATTACCAAGCCGTTCTCGATGGAAGAGCTCACATACAGGATTGAAGCCATCATGAGACGAACCTACGGTAAGATAGATGAGGCCAAGATTGAGGAGTCCTATACCATCGGCAAATACACCTTTAACACCATCAGGCAGCTGCTTACAATTAATGGCAAAAGCCAGAAGCTGACCACGAAAGAGTCTGAACTGCTTCAGCTTCTATGCAGCCACAAGAACCGGGTGCTTGAGAGGAATTATGCATTAAGGGCTATATGGATAGATGACAACTACTTTAATGCCCGCAGCATGGATGTCTACATCACCAAACTCCGCAAGTACCTGAAAGGTGATGACAAAGTGGGCATCATCAATGTTCATGGTAAGGGGTACAAACTGATCTGCTAATAACAGGGCAGACAGTAATATAATGTAAGTGGATGAGCGGTGCGGTAAGTGCGACCGCCCGCTCCCCCACTATCTATTGTCTCAGGCGGCAGGTGGAACTCGCCTCTGCTGAAGGGGAGAGGTGTATGGAGACTGATTGGATGAAGAGCGATCGGGTCTCTCTTAGTCGAGTTTAAGAACGGCAAGGAAGGCTTGCTGGGGCACCTCTACATTACCCACCTGACGCATGCGCTTCTTGCCCTTCTTCTGTTTCTCAAGAAGTTTCCTTTTCCTTGTTATGTCGCCACCATAACATTTCGCGGTAACATCCTTCCGGATGGCCTTTACCGTCTCCCTCGCAATTATCTTCGACCCGATAGCCGCCTGAATTGCGATCTCGAACTGCTGTCTTGGTATCAGCTCTTTCAGCTTAACACACATACGCCTGCCAAAATCGTAGGCGTTACCTCTGTATATCAGCGTTGAAAGGGCATCGACCATCTCTCCGTTAAGCAGGATGTCGAGCCGAACAAGATCGGCCTTCTGATATCCGGAGTGGTAGTAATCGAACGAAGCATAACCCCTGGAGAGACTCTTAAGCTTATCATAAAAATCGAATACAATCTCAGCCAGCGGTATCTCGAAAGTGACCTCTACCCTGTCACTTGTAAGGTAGACCTGGTTTTTCAGCACCCCCCGCTTCTCTATGGCCAGAGTCATAACCGAACCAAGATACTCCGACTTTGTTATGATCTGTGCCGTTATTACAGGCTCCTCTATGGTATCTATCATTGAAACAGGGGGCAGTCCGGAAGGATTATGAACAGCAAGTTCCTCGCCCTTTCTGGTATAAACCCTGTAGGAAACATTGGGCACCGTAGTTATTACATCCATGTCGAACTCCCTGTCGAGGCGCTCCTGAATTATCTCCATGTGGAGCAATCCGAGAAACCCGCACCTGAACCCGAATCCGAGTGCAGCAGATGACTCCGGCTCGAACGACAGCGATGCATCGTTTAGTTTAAGCTTCTCTATAGAGGCCCTTAAATCTTCATAATCGTCAGCATCAACCGGATATATACCGGCAAAAACCATCGGATTAACCTCTTTATACCCGGTAACAGCAGTGATGCAGGGTCGTTCAATATGAGTAACGGTATCGCCAACATTGACCTCAGAAGACTCTTTGATACCTGATATTATATAACCAACCTCTCCTGCAGAGAGTTCCTGTAGAGGCATCATCTTCAGCTTCAGCACTCCTATCTCATCAGCATCATACTCCCTGCCCGAATTGAAGAATTTTACCTGATCGCCCTTCCGCAGAACCCCGTTATAGACCCGGATATAGGCAATTATTCCCCTGAAAGAGTTGTAGACAGAATCGAATATGAGTGCCTGAAGCGGTTCCTTACTACTGCCGTGTGGTGCTGGTATCCTCTCTATTATTGCCTCAATGACGGCTTCAATGCCCTGTCCCAGTTTGGCGCTGACCTCAAGAATATCATCACGACTGCAGCCTACAAGATCAACAATCTGATCCTTCACCTCATCAGGCATTGCACTGGGCATATCCATCTTGTTCAGAATAGGTATTATCTCAAGGTCATTATCGATGGCCATATATAGGTTGGATATTGTCTGCGCCTGTATACCCTGAGTGGCATCGACTACAAGCAGAGCTCCCTCGCATGCGGCAATAGAGCGGCTAACCTCGTAAGAGAAGTCAACATGACCGGGAGTATCGATAAGATTCAGAACATATGAGCTCTCTCCTCGTCTGTACTCCATTCTTATGGCATGACTCTTTATTGTAATTCCACGCTCTCTCTCCAGGTCCATACTGTCAAGTACCTGATCTTTAAAGTCGCGTTCGGAGATGGTAGAGGTGGCACCCAGCAGCCTGTCTGCAAGAGTGCTTTTACCGTGGTCGATATGGGCTATGATACAGAAATTCCTTATGTTTTCCATTGAGCTGCTAAAATTTCGTCTGCAAATATATCAAAATAAACCAGATTGCCCGTGAAGGCTAGCGGCCACGACTGCCTCGCACCGGTGCAGGCAGGTGGTGTATAGGTCAGGGAATGTACTGCCCCTCTGGCTGTGGCAACCTCTGTCTGGCAAGGGGCGTGCATCGCTTCTCCTTGATCTTAAGAAGTGCGATCTCCTTTCGCAAAAAGATGAAGCTTACCGAGCCGGAGACAACATCAGAAGCGGGCATGGCAAGCCATATACCATTAATGCCCAGATAGTAAGGAAGAACAATAAGAAGAGGTATAAGAACAATAACCTGCCGCAACAGGGTAAGTAGTATCGCCTGGCGAGGTTTCCCTATAGCCTGAAAGAAATTTGAAGCGACTATCTGAAAGCCCACTATAGGCAAAAGGGCATTATATAACATAAGCCCGGTAACACCCCTCTTCATAAGTTCCATATCATCGGCATTGAATGCCCCTACTATGGTCTCCGGGAGGAGAAGGAAAAAGAGCCACCCTCCCACAGAGATAAGAGTGGCAGCCCTTACTGCAGCCCTCACAGTCTTTAGCACCCTGTCGTAGTTATGTGCGCCGTAGTTAAAGCCTATGATAGGCTGGCTGGCCATATTGATAGAGACGATCGACATTATGAGCATAATGGTAACACTGTTGATAATACCCATGGCGCCAACCGCAATATCACCACCATACTCTATAAGCTGAATGTTAAAGAGCCAGTGTACCACGCTGCCGGCTATATGCATTGAAAAGGGGGCGAAACCTATAACCATTATGTACCGGGCTATTCCAGGATCAATACGGAGATTGGGAAGGCGGAGGCGGATAACGCTACGCTTACTCCGGAAATGGAGCAACACCCAAACTGTGAGTGCGATCTGGGAGAGCACCGTTGCTATGGCTGCACCCTCTACCCCCATATCAAGCGCAAAAATAAAGATCGGGTCAAGCACAATATTGAGACCGGCGCTTATGAACATTGAGTACATGGCCACCTTAAGGCTTCCCTCTGATCTTATCATGTTATTGAGCGAGAAACCGAGCATCCCAAATGTAGATCCCCCCATTATGATAGTTATGTAGCCGTAGGCATACTCAAAGGTCTCCTGCCCTGCCCCATATATATTGAGCACAGTACTCCTCAACATAAGGCCGGCCACCGTCAGCAGCAGAGCAGTAATAAGAACCATAACGACCGCTGTACCGAGAACTTTTTCGGCCCTCTTCTTGTCTCCCCTGCCAAGGTTAAGGGATATCCTTACAGCCGCACCCGAACCAATCAGCATGCCAAAGGCTGTGTAGAGGATTATTATGGGAAAAACTATACTTATTCCTGACAGGGCAACCGATCCAACCCCCTGACCTATATAGATACGATCAACTATGTTGTGCAGCGAGTTCACCATCACGCCGGCAAATGCGGGCAGATAGAACCTCAGAAGGAGTTTACCTATATCCTCCTTACCAAGCTCACGGCTCCTCTTCTCGTCTATACTATGCTGACTCCTGATATCCACCACCGATGCTGTAACAGGGGAGCCCCCATTTTTTCAATTCTCTTCCCGGGCAGGCATTATAGGGGTTAAACTTGCCAGGGAGGGGCTGCTGTATGATTAATAGCTGATTAGCAACTCATTAGACTCCTTGATGCTCTCAGCCGGATTGTGCAAATATAGTCATTATGCAACTATTGCCCCATGCGGGCTGGCGCAGTCAGATAAAAAAAACAGGAGCCCCCTGACTTCATGGGGCTCCTGATAAAAATCGTGGTTGTATATGTCAGTCTGCTACATCATTCCTGGCATTCCTCCGCCCATTCCGGCCGCAGGATTAACAGGCTCATCGCTCTTCTCTTCAACAACAACCGCCTCGGTAGTAAGGAACATACCGGCAATAGAGGCCGCATTCTCAAGTGCTACCCTTGCAACTTTTGCCGGATCAATAACACCGCTGTCATAAAGATTCTCAAACTTGTCAGTCTGGGCGTTATAGCCATAATCGTCCTTACCCTCTCTCACCTTCTGTACAACAACGGCTCCCTCAAGGCCTGAGTTGGATACTATCTGACGAAGAGGCTCTTCTATAGCCCTTCTTACAATATCAACACCGGTTGTCTGATCGTCATTCTCTCCCTTCACATCTTCGAGAGAGGCAATGGCACGGATATATGCAACACCTCCGCCGGGCACTATACCCTCTTCAACTGCTGCACGGGTGGCGCTGAGAGCGTCATCAACCCTGTCTTTCTTATTCTTCATCTCTACCTCAGAGGCGGCACCTATGTAGAGCACGGCAACACCACCTGAAAGCTTTGCAAGGCGCTCCTGAAGCTTCTCTTTGTCATAGTCAGAGGTGGTAACAGATATCTGCTGCCTTATCTGACCTACGCGTGCCTCAATCTGATCTTTTGCTCCGGCACCGTTAACTATGGTTGTATTCTCCTTGTTGACAGTAATCTTCTCTGCCGAACCAAGAAGGTCAAGGGTTGCGCTTTCAAGTTTGAGACCCTTCTCTTCAGATATAACTGTTCCACCTGTAAGTATAGCAATATCTTCCAGCATCTCTTTGCGCCTGTCACCAAAACCGGGTGCCTTAACCGCACACACCTTCAGCGAACCCCGAAGCCTGTTGACAACAAGAGTCGCCAGAGCCTCACCCTCAATATCTTCAGCGATTATCATCAACGCCCTTCCACTCTGTGCAGTAGCCTCCAGAACAGGAAGAAGATCTTTCATTGTAGATATCTTCTTGTCATGTATCAGAATGTAGGGGTTTTCCAGATCTGCCTCCATCTTGTCGGCATTGGTCACGAAATAGGGAGAGATATAGCCTCTGTCAAACTGCATACCCTCAACAACCTCAACAGTTGTCTCGGTTCCCTTAGCCTCCTCGACGGTTATAACACCCTCTGTCTTAACTTTTTCCATAGCCTGAGCTATGAGCCTGCCTATCTCCTTGTCATTATTGGCAGATACTGCAGCAACCTGTTCAATCTTACTGAGATCGTCGCCAATAACCTTCGCCTGACCTGAGATATTCTCAACTATCTTGCCCACTGCGATATCAATACCCCTTTTTATATCCATGGGGTTGGCTCCGGCGGTTACATTCTTCAGACCAACATTGATGATAGACTGTGCCAGAACAGTAGCGGTGGTTGTTCCGTCACCTGCATCATCACCGGTCTTGGAGGCAACCTCCTTTAACAGCTGGGCACCCATGTTCTCATAGGGATCTTCCAGTTCAATCTCCTTCGCTACAGTAACACCATCTTTGGTTACATAAGGAGCTCCAAACTTCTTTTCAAGTACAACATTCCTGCCTTTGGGACCGAGTGTCACCCTAACGGCATCAGCAAGTTTGTCGACGCCTATCTTAAGTTGCGCGCGGGCGTCAATATCGAATTTAATGTCTTTTGCCATAATATTCCAGTTTTATGTTTCTATAAGTTTTTTCAAATAAGTCAGGCAATGTACAATATATCGGACTGGGATATAAGCAGAAAATCTTCACCGTCAATAGTGAGCTCCTGTCCGGCATACTTGCCATAAAGTACGGTATCACCGTTCTTCACCTCCATCTCCTCGTCCTTTTTGGCCGCACCTGCAAGAACGACTGTGCCTTGGCGTGGTTTCTCCTTGGCAGAATCAGGAATTATAATGCCACTCGCCGTTGTATCTTCGGCTTCCTGGGGCTTTACCAGCACCTTACCGGCTAAAACCTTTCCTTTAAGCTTCGTCATTGTACTATCATTTTAAGAGTTAAACAATATCTTCATTCACATGAACCGTCAGATATCACATTCCGTGCCAACACAATTTCAAGAGGTCACTTACCCTGCCTCCGCGACATTTTATCACAAACCGAATCCCTACCTACCAGAGCACTCATCTTATATTACTGTTTTTGTGGATGTTACAAATTAAGCATGCTTGTCGCATAAAATGTCAGGCTCTGACAAAGTGACACACCGAGGGTGCTCGCTAGCGCTCGCAGGCATAGGGCATAAGGCATAGGGCATGGGGCCTGTGCTCGCTGCTCATATCACGGGTTGTGAACTGAGCATGTAAGACAGACCTGCCTCATTAGCAGTTCTGTGTAATCAGAGAGTCGATTATATTCGGCCTTAAGCGGGTTCGGGGTAAGAGTCTGATCGGAGGGCAGCAATAGCAGTATGATACAAATATGATATACGGTTAGCGTTACTGTCTGAGGGCTGCGCAGCAGACCGAGTTGTAACGCG
>SLNP01000054.1 GCA_007132995.1 Bacteroidales bacterium
CAAACCTTCTGTACATCAACTCCAGTACCCTTTTCTCCTCATCGGTCAGCCCAAAGGCCTCCTGTCTATCATAAACACTCTTAACGCGTGCAAAGAGATCTTCGTTCAGGTATATGTCATCGGTATGGCTGCTTGAGAGCTGCGACACCTCGCTGTTAATCTCCTCCAGCTTGCTATTTGTGTGAGCCGAATTAATCGGGTGAAATGTCCTGCTGACTCTTCTCAGCAGTGAACCGCTGTACTCAAACGCCTTAATAGTATTTTCGAAGTTGGGCTCGTCCGGATTGGCAACTATCGCCTCTATCTCTCTCTTCTGCTCCTCAAAGCCTTTGACAAAGGCCGGCATGTAGTGCTCATCCATTATCTCATCAAATGGTGGAATGCCAAAAGGGGTGTCCCAGTCTGAAAAGAAGGGGTTATCACTTACCTTGTCTGAGCAGGAGGCCGCTCCAATCATTATGGCTGTCATAACAATTACTATTTTTTTCATAAGGCTTGAGAGGTTAGGTTAATATAGAGTTTTGCCAATTGCAAATTAGTCAATTAAGTTGCATTTACAAAAAATAGTGATTGCTTCGGACCTCTGATCGCCTCTATACGAACTCAACAAGCGGAGCTCCTTTTGTCACAAAGTCACCATGCTTGCAGAGTATCTTTTTTATCTGACCGTCCCGATCAGATAAAACCTCAGCAAAATGGCCTCCAAGCTCCAGATAGAAGAGGCGATCTCCCTTTTTAACATCAGACCCCTCATCTACCTCCTGATATAGCCCGATATATGATTCAGCACCTCCGACATAGAGCATAACGGTTCCGTTCTCTTTTGAGACAAGCACCTTGTCACTCAACTCTCTCTTACTGCCGGAGGTGGAAATTTCACTCCTTTTTGCCTCAACCTCTTTTATAAAGCGCTCTTTTGCCACTCCCGACTTATAGTCACGGTACTGCCTGTCGTGCATAGCAAGCTCGAAAAGCTCTTCGTCGTCAGGTCCGGTTTCCCATCCGTTCTCTTCCATCTCCTGGCGGTACTTCTCCAGGGCATCAGGGTAGTTCTCCTGGGGTATCCCATCGTAAAACTCCTTGCCCTCCCTGCGGGCAATTTCAACTATCTTATCATCAAGTTTTCCGGGAAGTTTACCCGCTCTGCCGAGTATCATATCCCATGTATTGTTGTCGATCATAGAGAAACGCTCCTTGCCTGATGTCATCTGGACTATATTCATAAGCGCCACATTCTTGACATACTGGCTGTAGGGTGTTACAAGAGGGGGATATCCCATCATTGGCCATATCTGCTCTACTTCACGGAAAAGCAATACAAGAAGCTCATCTTCAGACAGCTCACTCTTTCCCATGTTTTTGAGGGTGACATTTATTCCCTGATGTACCCCTTTCAGGTCAGCCATCAGGCTTCCCATCATACCACCGGGTAGCCCGCTTCCAATCAGCAGGGAGGTCATTACCCTGTTGCGCTTATCTATGAAAAGGCCGAGAAAGTCGTCGATAAACTCCTGAGTAAGAGACCGCACCTTCATATAGGCGTCCATGTTTATATCCGGTACCTCAAACCCTGCATCATCGAGCATGGAGTGAATCGCTATCAGGTCCGGATGAACCATGCCCCAGCTAAGCGGCTCAACAGCCAGATCAACATAATCAGCGCCGGCCCTGGCAGTCTCAAGCATAGAGCCCACAGAGAGCCCGGGGCCTGAATGTCCGTGATACTGTACTACCATTTCCGGATATTTTGTCTTTATCTTCTTAACAAGCTCGCCCAACATAACAGGTCTGCCTACTCCAGCCATATCTTTGAGGCATATCTCATCAGCACCATACCCGGCAACCTTGTCGACAACACTCAGGTAGTAATCAGCTGTGTGAATAGGAGAGTGGGTGATTGAGAGAGCTACCTGCGATATCATGCCAGCCTCTTTTGCGTATTTAACGGAGAGCTCAAGGTTTCTGTGATCATTAAGTCCGCAGAAAGATCTGGCTATATCAACCCCCTGTGCCTTTTTTACCCGAAACATAAGCCTTCTTACATCAGCGGGTACCGGGAACATACGCAATCCGTTAAGTGACCTCTCAAGCATATGGGTCTGAATACCAGCCTCATTGAATGGTTTTGTCCACTCCCTGACTGCACTGTTGGGGTTCTCTCCATACATAAGCTGAACCTGCTCAAAAGCACCACCGTTAGTCTCTATTCTATCGAAACAACCCATATCAATTATATGAGGGGCAATCTCTTTCAACTGATCAACCCTTGGCTGATATTTTCCTGAAGATTGCCACATATCCCTGTAGATAAGACTGAATTTTATGCTCTTCTTCTTCATATCGATTTTTTTTGTCAAGACTCTCTCATGACCCGCCTGATCGGGCCGTAATAAAACCACCGGTATAGTTCAACCCGTACCAGATAAAAATTACGGCACCAGGCCCGGCAATGAGAACCGGTCTGTCTGTTTTACCTCAATTAAAACCGGGATAATCAACCTGATATTACTGCCTACATCATTCTGTCCCTTTCCGGCAGAGTGGTCTGCTGCACTCACTTACCCTCTGCGGCTACCCCTCCCGGTGCGGAAAAGCCTGCCGGACACTGATAACATCAATAATGAGGGCGAACCCGGTTCGCAGAAACCGTTTATCGGTTCGCGTAAAAAAAAGATCTCCCCAAGTTATTAAAATCAAAGGTGACAAAAATAGCAGAAAGAGTTGTATATTGAAACAGCACCACTATTAAATTATCTGAAAGCATGGTGTGGTGATATATCAGTTGGCCATGCTAAAAGGTCTCTATATTATTATATTTGTATTTCTGTTGCTTACTATGAGGGGCTTATTGTTTGACATTAAAAGGTTCACGACTGAAGACGGACCCGGTATCCGGGTTACCTATTTTTTCAAGGGGTGCCCTATGAGTTGTATATGGTGCCACAACCCGGAAGGGATAGGTCAGGAATCTATGAAGGTCAATAGGGTTGAAAGGGTAGGATCTGCCAGATTCACAAAGAGTGAAGTGGTCGGGCGGGAGTATGATATTGAAGAGCTTGTCGATGTTGCAGCCAGAGAGCGCCCCTTTATTGAGCAGTCAGGTGGCGGAGTAACCTTTTCTGGCGGTGAACCCCTTATGCAGTCGGAATTCCTGAAGAGGACGCTGATTCGCATGAGAGAGGAGGGGTATCATACGGCTGTTGACACCTCGGGGTTTGCCGAAAGAGAACATTTTATGCTGATTATGCCCCACACCTCTCTCTTTCTGTATGATATAAAGCACATTGATGATGCCAGGCACAGAGAGTTTACCGGAGTAACCAGTAAGAGAGTGCTTGAGAATTTTGATTTTCTGGTTGAAGGGGGAGCAGATATTGTTGTAAGGATACCTGTTATTCCCGGTTTCAACGATGATGAAGAGAGCATGAAGGCTGTAAGAGATTTTTTAGGTGATCGTATGTGCGATAGAATAAAGGGGATAGATCTTCTTCCTTATCACAGAACCGGATCGGGTAAATATAGCCTTTCCGGCAGAGAGTATCTTATGGAAGGGAAGAAGCCAATAGCTGATAGTCAGATTGATGCTTACAGGTCCCTTTTTTCAGCTATATTGTTAAAGTGAATGCTCCCGGTACAAAGCAGGGGTGGTGGATAAAAGTATAAAGGATATGAGAGGGCGTTTTGAGATAACCGGTAGGGTGAGGAGGCTCAGGGAGGTTAGTCAGCAGTCCCTGGAGAGGATCTCAGGAGAGAGGGCTGAGTTGATAACAGACTTTTACAGCAGCGGCAATGCATCACTTCTGTCGGCACCGGTGCTTAGGGCAAAGGCGTTTTATCATCTGTTGGCAAAAAAGAGACTCTATATTGGTGATGGAGAGCTGATAGTGGGAGAGAGAGGACCCGAACCCAAAGCTGTCTCAACCTATCCTGAACTATCACTTCACTCTCCCGATGATCTGGATATTCTTGCCAGCCGCCCGAAGGTCAGTTTTGAGGTAGATGATGAGGTCAGGAGACTCTATAGTGAGAAGATTATTCCCTACTGGAGCGGAAAAACCAATCGCGACAGAATAATGGGGCTGATGAGCGATGAGTGGCATAATGCATACAGGGCTGGAGTCTTTACAGAGTTTCAGGAGCAGAGGGCGCCGGGACATACCGTTATTGGTGCCAATATGTTCAGAAAGGGATTCCTTAACCTGAAGGACGAGATAGAGCAGGCAGAGAGGAGGCTGGACTTTGGTAATGATGAAGCGGCTTTCGACAAGCTTGAGCAATACAGTGCAATGAAAATAGCATGTGATGCCATTGTAATGTATGCTGAGAGATATGCTTATGCCCTTGAAGAGGCTGCCAACGGCTGCAGAGACAAAAAGAGGAGAGAGGAGCTTCGCAAAATGGCTGCCATATGTCATCGTGTGCCTGCACATGCCCCTGAAACGATGCATGAGGCTCTGCAGCACTACTGGTTTATACATGTAGGTGTGATTTCCGAGCTGAATCCGTGGGACTCATTCAGTCCGGGTAGACTGGATCAGCACCTGCTGCCCCTGTTTCTCAATGATATTGAAAAGGGGCTCCTGACAGAGGCTGAGGCGTACGAGCTTCTTTGCTGTCTCTGGGTTAAATTCAATAACCATCCTGCACCTCCCAAGATAGGGGTTACAGCCTCTGAGAGCAGTACATACACAGATTTTACACTGATCAATCTTGGAGGGCTAACACCTGACGGTGATGATGCGGTTAACAGGCTCAGCTATATTATCCTGGATGTTATTGAGGAAATGCGTCTGTTGCAGCCCGGTTCAATGGTACAGATATCTTCCAGAACGCCCAAACCCTTCCTTCACAGAGCCCTTGAGATTGTTAAGAGCGGTTTCGGGCAGCCATCATTCTTTAATAGTGATGCCATTGTTAAAGAGCTTCTCAGGCAGGGGAAAAGCATTACGGATGCCAGAAACGGCGGGGCATCAGGTTGCGTTGAGACCGGCGCCTTTGGCGCTGAGGCCTACTGGCTTACCGGCTATTTCAATCTCCCTAAAATTCTGGAGCTTACATTGAATAACGGATTTGACAGAAGAACCGGCATGCAGGTGGGTCCCGAAACCGGAAGAGTTTCACAGATCAACTCCATCGATGATCTTTTGGCGGTTTTTGCCGAACAGGTAAACTACTTTGCCTCGCTGAAGCTGAGTGGGAATAATATCGTTGAGGGTACATTCAGCGCTTTTCTGCCTGTCCCCTTTCTTTCACTGCTTATAGATGACTGTATTGTCAACGGAACTGACTACAACAGGGGCGGAGCAAGGTATAACAGTAGCTATATACAGGGAGTGGGGTTGGGTACGGTAACCGACATGCTCACCTCTATCTGCTATAATCTGTTTGACAATAAACACTATACATGGAGTGAGATGCTTGAGGCACTGGAGAGTGACTTTTCCGGTTTTGAGGAGATGCAGTATAATCTGATATACAACACTCCTCGCTATGGGAATGATAATTTTTATGCAGACAGGTTTGCCAGCAAGACATTCAGGACTTTCTTCGATGCTGTTGATGGACGAAAAACACTCAGGGGTGGTACCTCCAGGATAAATATGCTTCCCACCACCTGCCATGTATATTTCGGTTCTGTATTGGGTGCCACCCCAGACGGCCGAAGGGAGGGGGCTCCTGTCTCTGAAGGGATATCACCAGTGCAGGGAGCCGATATCGAGGGCCCCACGGCTGTTCTCAGGTCAGCACTCTCTATTGACCATCTGCTAACCGGGGGAACACTGCTTAACCAGAAGTTCTCCCCCTCTTTCTTCGCCTCGGAAGAGAGTATAGGGAAGCTTGGTGACCTGATACGCACATACTTCAGCATGGACGGGCATCACATACAGTTCAATGTGGTAGATGGCGATACTCTCCGCAGGGCACGAGCCAACCCTGAGCAGTATCGTGATCTGATAGTCCGGGTTGCAGGCTACAGTGATTACTTCAGAGACCTGAGCGATGATCTGCAGGAAGAGATAATAAGAAGAACGGAGCATGAGGGTCTCTGATATGACTTAGTAATAGAAAGAATATATTTTGCTATATTGTGAGGTGCCATGCTGTAGCAGGAGAGTAGAACAGAATTGACCCCCATCATGAGTAAAGAGCTTTTTAACTATTTCGATAAGCGCCATATGAAGGAGATTTTAAGGCAGGCTCCTTCTGATGACGGACCTGTTATTACCCTGTCGCGACAGAGTGGATGTGATGGAAGACTGGTCGCAGAAGCTGCTGCTATGTTGCTTAATATCAGAGGTAAAACCGATAGGTGGAGGACGGTAGACAGGGAAATAGTCAGGGCTGTGGCGACTGCTATTGATACTGATCCGAAACGGATAGAGACCTTCTATAAGGGGGTTGAGAACTCAAATCTGTCGGAGATGATAATGGCTGTATCAGAAGATTTTATAAGTGATCAGACAATAAAAAGGGTTATAGAGGAGGTGGTACTCTCCATATGCAAGGAGGGGTATGTCGTAATGGTAGGAGGAGCCGGCATATCAATTGCCCAGGGTGTTGTCAATTCGCTTCATGTAAGATTGACCGCTCCGTTCTACTGGAGGGTTGAGAATGTTATGGGTAAACACGATATTCCCATAGATGAGGCTGAGGAGAGTATACTTCTGAGTGATGAGCGACGGTTTAAAACTATACAGACCTTCTTAAAACAGCGGTCGGTGAACATAGACTACCTGTTTGACTCAATAATAAACCGCAGCAGATTCAACATCAATCAGACCGCCTCGCTTATAGTTTCTCTGTATGAGGCACGGAGAGCCTCGATAGAAGATGCAGCATCTACTGGTGCTCGCTTTTCGGGCTGACGCCCGATGGCTCGCTGCTGGTGCAGCTCGCAGCGTAGAGCGGAGAGAAGTGCTCACTTCGCTCGCACTAAAAAAAAGCTTTAAGATATTTCGGATAAAAAAGGGAGCGTACCCCCC
>SLNP01000045.1 GCA_007132995.1 Bacteroidales bacterium
TCCTGGTGCGGTGACTGTCGCGATGCGAGTCAATATCTTACCCGGGCCTACAGTAAATATAGCGATATGGGGTTCACGATATACCAGGTCAGTCTCGACAGCAGCCGTGAAGCCTGGCTCAGCGCTATTGAAGAAGATTATCTGGGTGAATGGATCCATGTCAGCGACCTCAAGTACTACAGCTCTGAGGTTGTATCTCTCTATGACATTCAGTCCGTACCCTTTAACCTGCTTCTTGACCGTGACGGAAGGGTTATAGGGACAGGGCTTACAGGTGAGGATCTGCTGAACACCCTCGAAATATTTATGAATCAGTAATAGTTGAAGCTCTGCCTTCCGGCAGAGTAATAACCCTGAAGAGTAATATGTTAAGAACTGCTATTATCATAGTTGTCATAGTGTCGGCCGGATGCAGCCGGGGTCCCGTAGCACATATTGAGGGCTCAATAGAGCCTTCCGATCAAAAGTATCTGAAGGTTTGGCACATACCTGTCAGCACACCGAGACTTATTGACTCTCTGGAGGTCGACAAAGAGGGGCGATTCCGCGGCAGGTTGTCCCTTGCCGGCGAAGAACCGCATTTCTATCAGCTTGGCTACAGCAGAGGTAACTTTATTAACCTGCTTCTCTCTCCGGGCGAGAGGGTGAACATCAGTTTCGATGGTGAGATGCCGGCCGACGGCTATACCATATCCGGATCTGAAGGATCTGAAAAGGTACACCTGCTCGATAAAAAGCTTGCCGAAAGCAAGCGCCTTATAGATTCTCTGGTTCCAATATATGAAGAGGAGGTGCGCGATGCCCTGTTTGCAGAAGAGCCAGGCCCCGCAGAGCAGATGATGTACGATGTAATTGAGGGGCAGAGAGAGCATAATATCGGGTTTATACTCGACAACCTGAGGTCTATGGCCTCAATAAAGGCGATGTACCAGATGTTTCATGAGGAGGCCTATGTTCTTGGTGAAGAGAAAGATCTTCAGATAATGCAGCTGCTTACCGACACTTTATCTATGAAATACCCCTCATCGGCCAGGGTAAAGGCTATGGCCGACGACCTTGCAAGAGAGATAAACCTGATGCGTATGGGCCAGATGATCAGGGCCGCCGAAGAGATGGAACCTGTCGAAATAGATCCCAGCCTTCCCTCTTCAGACGGTACCACCATAGCCCTCTCCTCGTTAAGGGGGCGGTATGTACTGGTCAACTTCTGGAGCTTCCGCTCAGAAGAGGCGGTCAGGGAGAACCAACTTCTGGAGAGCCTCTACAACAGGTACCGGGCAAGTGGCTTGGAGATATACCAGATATCGATAGATGAGAGTCGTGATGAGTGGCAAAGGGTGGTCAACTTTGAAGATTTCCCATGGATAAGTGTGCATGATGCCGACGGCCCACGCTCCAGGCTAATTCAGCTTTACAACATAAGAGAGATACCGGTCTCTTTCCTTTACAACCCTCAGGGCGATATAATCGCATCTCACCTGAGAGGCAGGGAGGTAACCATCAGGCTGAGTCAGATATTCGGAGACTAAAACTACAGTTGTGAAAGAGGGAGGCAAGGCATATTTCGCATCAGACTTTCATCTGGGACTCAGAGCCGGAGGCGATCCGTCCGAGAGAGAGCGGCGCGTGGTAAGCTGGCTTGAGAGATGTGCTGACGATGCCTCTTCGATATGGCTTCTTGGTGATATTTTCGATTTCTGGTGGGAGTACCGTCTGGTAGTACCAAAAGGGTTTACCCGTTTCCTGGGAGCCCTCTCACGCCTGACTGACTCAGGTATTACGGTACACTACCTTACCGGCAACCATGACATGTGGATGGGCGGCTATCTTGAAGATGAGTGTGGCGTAAGGGTGCGCCACGGCATTGTAAGAGAACAATTCAACGGCCACCGGTTCCTTCTCGCTCATGGCGAGGGGCTTGGCACCGGAGAGAGTCGCTACAGGCTACTGCTGGCACTCTTCCGCAACAGGTTTCTCAGAGCGCTCTACTCCTCTCTCCATCCGCGCATTGGTGTTGCCATCGGTCACAGATGGTCGCTACGGAGCCGTCTGGGCCGGGGCGAGCACACCCCCTTTCTGGGGGCGGAGCATGAAGATCTGATAAACTATTCCAAACTCTCTCTTGAGAGCGAACATACCGACTACTTCATCTACGGGCACCGCCATCTCGCTTTAATGCATCGGCTGGGTGAGAAGAGCAGAGTGGTACTGCTGGGTGACTGGATAGGAGGCGAATCGTATGCCGTCTGGAACGGCAAAGAGATAGAGCTTATTGGCGGCGATTAGTGGGTCTGGTTATCATCGACCTTTATTTCCAGAATGTAGTATGAGTAGTGGTCATTAACACGGTCAAAGCTATATATCAGCTCATTGCCTGATTTCCTGGCAATATCTATCAGCCCCATATTGCCGGTACTCTCGCTGTAGTCATCTTGCTGTGATAGTCTCTTGCGATACAGATCTTTAAGGCCCTTCCTGTCGTAGCTGTTAACCAGCTTTATATTCTTTTCAAGAGGCGCAATATTGCCGTTTTCTATCAGATTGCCTGTTGTAATCACAAACTGCCCCTTCTCCATCTTGATTATCGCCACCGGCATACCATACTTCTGTTCGGCACTCTTTCCGGCGCTGTATTTTGCGATATTCTCAAGCACCTCAACCAGTATACTGAATACCCGCCTCTGGGTTCCCGCGTTCACCTCCTCTTCACGCAGCTTGGTCTCGGTAAAGGAGAGCATCTCCTTACCCACATCGGGAGTTATATGATTTGACCATGCCATATATATATTGTTTCTGGCCATAAGTCTCTCAAGGGTCATAACCGGCCGACCGTTAAACTTCCCCCCTCTCTCTCCCTGGTACTGCTTACCCTTTCCTGATGAATCGACAGTCTTGCTCAGTATATAATAGTGAAGCCTCTCGTTTATTTTAATAAAGTCGTAATCGATACGGTTACCTGTTTTTTTAGCCATCTCTATTAGGCCGAGTCCGGCTCCTCCCTTGCTGCTGATTTCAGAGGCATCGAGCATCTCCCGGTACACCTTCTTGATCTCTTCCGGTTTCAGGGCATTTATTCGCCGTAATTTTCTTCTTAACTCGGGAACCTCGGACGAATCCATAGCATTACCCGTCGTTACAGTATAGCCATCATCCGATTTGGTGTAGGCAACTATAGACATTGCGGCATAGATATTATCACCGGCATGTCTCGACATGTTTTGCAACGACTCAAGAACAAACATAAAGAGCCTCTTCCTGCCGACAAATCCGAAATCGGACCCCTCCATCTCCCTCTCAAGAAGTGTTAGCAGCGAAATAGAGTTCACGGTTGTAACAGCACCCCGGTACAGGAATACCAGGTCTCTCTTCGTCATTCTGTCCCTTATCTTTCTGGTCAGATCCATTCAGGCAGGAGGGGTAATTATAAATATAGACTCTAAATATATGAAATATAAATGTGACCCCGAACCCATTTCCTCATTTTTATCCTGCCCACCCCTCCCTGTCGAGGCTTCGGTAGTTTATCGCCTCTGCTATGTGTGCAGATTCAATATTCGCAGCCCCCTCCATATCGGCAATTGTACGGGCCACCTTCAGGATTCTGTCATATGCCCTTGCCGACAGGCCTCTCACCTCCATCGCATTTTTCATCAGGGCCGAAGCCTCAGGTCTAAGGGAGCAGTGCCGGCGCATAAGTGCCGGCGTCATCGAAGAGTTTGAGAGAATGTTACTCTCATCTGCGAACCTCTCCATCTGAATCCCGCGCACTTTGGCGACCCTCTCACTGATAGCCGTCGAGCTTTCGCCCCCCCTCCTCTCATGCAGCTTCTCATACTCTACCGGTATAACCTCAATATGCATATCGATACGGTCAAGAAGGGGGCCTGACAGCTTCCCAAGATACCTGTATATAAGGCCGGGGTTACAGGAGCACTCTTTTGTTGGGTGGCTGAAGTAGCCGCAGGGGCAGGGGTTCATGCTGGCAATAAGCATGAAATTTGCCGGATAATCAACCGACAAGCGGGCCCGGGAGATGGTCACAACCCTCTCCTCGAGCGGCTGTCGCATCACCTCCAGCACCGACCTTTTAAACTCGGGCAGCTCATCGAGGAAGAGCACTCCGTTATGGGCCAGTGATATTTCGCCCGGTTGCGGGAACGACCCTCCCCCCACAAGTGCCACATCGCTTATAGTGTGATGAGGGCTTCTGAAAGGGCGGCTACGCATCAGAGAGCTGTTGTGTCCAAGCTTGCCGGCAACAGAGTGTATCCTTGTGGTCTCGAGAGCCTCCTCGAGCGTAAAAGGTGGCATTATGGTGGGAATTCGTTTGGCTATCATAGTCTTGCCCGACCCCGGGGGACCCACCATCACAAGATTATGAGAGCCGGCAACGGCCACCTCGAGTGCCCTTTTAACGCTCTCCTGTCCGTGAACATCGATAAAATCGATATTGCCATTTCCCGTTCCGGTCGTAGTTACCCCGTCGGTATCGGGTTTTGCAGGCGGAAAGTGGCGATATCCGTTAAGCAGGTCAGTGACATCGCGCAGGTTCTCCATCCCGTAAACATCTATACCGTCTACCACCGCAGCCTCGGCAGCATTGGCAGCCGGCACAATTATAGAGCTGAAGCCATCGGCACGGGCCCGGAGGGCAAGCGACAACACACCCCTTACAGGCTTCACGGTTCCGTCAAGTGAGAGCTCGCCGGTAATCATAAACCTCCCATCTCCGAACCGGCCCACCTTTCCCTCTGCCAGTAGTATACCCACTGCCAGGGGGAGGTCGAAAGAGGCACCCTCCTTCCTGATACCGGCGGGAGCCAGGTTAATAACTACCTGCTTTCCGGGCCATCTGAAGCCGAGTGTTCTCAGCGCAGATTCTATGCGCTGCTGGCTCTCTTTAACCGCAACATCGGGAAGCCCGACCATAAAGAAGCGTACCCCCGGCGAGATATCGACCTCAACGGTAATGGTTACAGCATCTATTCCTGTAATGGCCCCGGTATAGGTCTTAGTCAGCATCGCCGTCAATATCTCCTTTGGTACTGCCTGCGGCGGTATTAAAAAGCTGTTTCATAAGGCTGAACAGCATTCCGCCTGTAAGCATACCCAGTATATAGAAGAGTATGATATAGACAGCTACCGGCATGGTGAGCCTCCAGTTAAAAAGCTTAAGTTCAAAAGCCTGCATATTCTGTACACTGAATACAACTATCACAATAAGCAGCAGCGCTGCGAAAAAGGTCTTTACATGCTTCATATCATACAGTTTTAGAATAAAGAGTGTTTTGCGACTACATATGCCAATATAGAGAAAAAAAGTGAGGTTGCAGAGGGCGGTGACAAAAAGAATATCCTCTGCAGCGCCGGGGTAAAGGCCCTTTGCTTCCCTTCAGCATAGGGAAAAATAAAATTAGTACCTTTGCTGAAAATAAAAGTAATGAGAATACCAGGACTATTCAGGCAATATAAACCCCGGGAATTCAAATACATACCCCGCTACTACGACCAGCAGAAAGAGGAGTTCGAAGAGCGGATAAGAAGAGCTGAAGAGGAGCTTCGCGCCAGTGGTGAACTATCCGATGATGACGGGAGTGACGGGTCATCAGAGACCGGCTCTGAAGAGGGAGGGTACAGATCAAAAATAAGGCGGGGGTCGTTCCAGCCAAAGATAAGGCCAAAGCAAGACAGGCTTAACCGATACACCCCCGTAAGGCTGGCGGTAATACTCTTTATTCTCTTCCTTCTTGCCTACATATTCTGGCGTCTTTAATATCGTTTCTAAAGTAGTATGTCAGACATCATCAAACTGCTTCCAGGCTCAGTAGCCAACCAAATTGCAGCAGGAGAGGTTATTCAACGCCCCGCCTCTGTTGTAAAAGAGCTGGTTGAGAATGCCGTTGATTCCGGTGCAACAGAGATAAAAGTTGTTATAACCGACTCGGGCAAGACAATGATACAGGTTGCAGACAACGGCTGCGGCATGTCACCCTCAGATGCCCTGCTAGCCTTCGAGCGTCACGCCACCTCGAAAATCAGCACCGCAGACGATCTCTTCGCTCTATCTACAAAAGGGTTCAGGGGTGAGGCTCTCGCCTCTATAGCAGCAGTGGCGATGGTAGAGCTCAAGACTGCCAGGTGCGGAGATGAGTCAGGTACTCTGCTTACCCTGGCCGAGTCAGAGGTTAAATCCCGGCAGGCCTGCAGCCACACATCGGGCACGGTAATAACGGTTAAGAATCTCTTCTACAATGTCCCCGCCAGAAGGAAGTTCCTTAAGAAGGAGAGCACCGAATTACGGCATATTATTACCGAATTCCAGAAGATAGCCCTCTCCCATCCGGAAATAAGATTCAGGCTTGTTCACAATGATACAGAGCAGTACAATCTGCCGGCTGCCGGAAGGAAGCAGAGAATAGTAAACCTTTTCGGCCGTACCGTCGATGCCAGCCTTGTTCCCGTTTCATCAGAGACCAGCATAATCTCAATATCGGGTTTTGCCGGAAAGCCTGAGTTCGCACGCAAAAGGGGTGGAGAGCAGTTCTTCTTCATCAACAACCGCTACATGAGACATCCCTATTTCCACAAGGCGGTTACCGAGGCCTACAGCAGCATACTGCCTCCCGACTCTGTCCCCTCATACTTTATCTACCTGACTGCCGACCCCTGCACGATAGATGTCAATATTCATCCTACCAAGAGCGAGGTCAAGTTTGAAGATGAGAAGTCGATATGGAAGATACTGCATGCGGCTGTAAGGGAGTCGCTGGGAAGGTTTAACATATCACCCGCCATCGATTTCAAGGGGAGGGGACATGAGATAGATATTCCGATTATATCAGGCAGCAGCCACATGCCGGCTCCGCCAGATATAGAGACAGATAGCAGCTTCAATCCCTTCCATCAGGAGCAGAAGGGCAGGGAGGCCTATAGTGGCATACGATTCAGCAGCAGCAAGAGGGCTGCCTACGAAAGGTTGCTCTTCCCTGAAGAGAGCGATGAGGTGAACTCCCCCCCCTCTCCCCTCACCAGAAGCTTCCTCAATTTAAAGAGCAGCTATATCATGACAGCTGTAAAGTCTGGCGTAATGGTAATAGATCAGCGCAGGGCACATGAGAGGATACTTTATGAAGAGCTTCTTGCCAGGCTGAGCTCAGATGAAAAGAGTTCGCAGACAACTGCCTTCCCGGTAACCATCGGGATGGGAAGAGAAGATGTGAGAGCCATCTCAGAGCTTCAGGAGAGCCTCAGGCTCGCAGGTTTTGAGATCGTTATAGGCTCAGAAACGGAGGTTACGGTAAAGGGTTATCCTGAAGGGGTAGGGAGCGGTGATATTGAGAGAATATTTCTTGACTTTGCCGGACATTACAGAGATGACGAAGCCGATCCGGACATGGGAGAGAGAGAGATGGTAGCAAAGGCGCTCGCCGCTGCATCGGCCATTCCCTACGGCAGAAGCCTGCTGCAGAGCGAAATGGAAGAGCTCTTCGACAGGCTGTTTGCATGCAGACTTCCAAACTACTCACCCTCCGGAAAGCCCGTAGTTGTAATTGTGCCCACCGGAGAGATAGAGCAGAGGTTCAGATAGGAAGAGGTGATGCCATTTTGGCTATATCAGGTAAAGAGGGTATCTTTTGGCCCTGAAATTGCGCATAAAAACGACCTAAAAAAGAAGAGGTATGGCAGCACTACCTAGAGGTTTTATGGGGCTCACCCCGGTAGTAAAAAACCTTATAATGATAAATCTCTTTATGTTTCTTGCAACCATTACGGTGCAGAATGTGGCAGAGATACGACTGAGTCAGGTTCTCGGGCTACACTTCCCCGCTTCAGAGATGTTCAGGCCATACCAGACTGTCACCCACATCTTTATGCATGGAGGCTTCGCTCATCTCTTTATGAACATGTTCGTGCTCTTCATGTTTGGCCGTATGCTTGAGTATGTATGGGGTCCGAAAAGATTCTTCACCTTCTACATGGTGTGCGGTCTGGGTGCCGCGCTCGTTCATCTGGGTGTAATTGCCATTCAGTACAACAGGGTAATGGCCGAGATAACCCCGGTACAGCTTCAGGGGGTGCTCGATCATGGCAGAGATTACTTCAACAACAATATGGTTTTCAGCGATCCGGTCATGAAGAGGCTGCAGTTGATTCTCTATACCCCCACCGTAGGTGCCTCGGGCGCCATTTTCGGGCTTCTGATGGCTTACGGCATGCTGTTCCCCAACACTCAGATCATGCTTCTCTTCCCCCCAATACCGATGAAGGCCAAGTACTTTGTGCTGGCACTGATAGGGTTGGAACTCTATCTGGCCGTTACCCGCCCCGGCAGCAATATTGCCCATGCGGCACATCTCGGAGGCATGCTTTTTGGTTACCTTCTTCTGCGCATATGGAAAAAAACCAGTAAAACACTCTACTGATGAGCATGTGGCAAGAGATAAAATATTCCTACAGGCGGGGCACCATGCTTGTCAGGCTTCTCTACATTAACGGAGGGGTATTCCTTGCTGTTAAGATCGCGGAGATGATAGATGTATTCCTTGCCAGGCCGCTGCTTGCGGCAGCTGCCATAGGTTATCTTGCCATCCCTGCAGAGCTACCCTCTCTTGCAACGCGCTTCTGGACACCTGTCACCTACATGTTTCTGCATCAGGGGTTCATACATCTTATCTTTAATCTCTTATGGCTATACTGGTTTGGACGGATATTCCTTCAATATCTCGACCAGCGAAAACTTGTGGCTCTCTATATCATGGGAGGGCTGTCGGGAGCACTCTTCTTTGTCGCCATATACAATATTTTTCCGGCATTTGCCGATCTGGTTCCACATTCACTGGCCCTCGGGGCTTCGGCCTCTGTAATGGCCATAGTGGTAGGCATATCTGCGTGGGTTCCGAACCACGAGCTGCACCTTCTGCTGGCCGGGAGAATCAGAATAAAGTATATAGCCCTCTTCATATTCCTTATTACATCGATAATCGATTTCTCCGATAACACCGGGGGTAAGATTGCCCATATAGGGGGTGCTGCAATTGGTCTTCTTTATGTCAGATGGCTCCGAACAGGCTTTGATGCCGGAAGCTGGATAAACTCTATTATTGACACTCTGGTAAACCTCTTCAGACCGGGGAAAAGATTAAGGGTGAAGCATAAAAGCACCAGGCCCCCATCAGACGACTATGAGTATAACCGCATGAAAGCCGAGCAGCAGGCAGAGATAGACAGGATTCTTGAAAAGATATCAAAGGGGGGCTACGAAAGCCTCACCTCGGAAGAGAAGCGTAAACTCTTCACAGAGAGCCAGAAAAACAGTTAGCTATATGAGGAGACTACTCAGGCGTATTCTGATAATGGCGAATATTGCGGTTGCACTCTCTCTGGCACTATCGTATCTCTCTGTACACATAGCCCCCGACACAATCACCCTTCCGGCCTTCTTCGGGCTTCTCTACCCCTACCTTCTGCTGCTCAACATAATAATGGTTATTGTATGGGCGGTAAATCTGAGCGGTTACAGTGCCATTTCGCTTGCTGTAATCATTGCCGGCTTAACCCATCATGGTAACTATATACAGCTCTTTGACTCTTCCAACCCTGAATCTGGCAGCCAGCTAACCATAATCACCTATAATGTCGAGCTCTTTAACCATTACGAAGGTGCCGGAACCAACACCACCGAGCACTATATCAGCTCAATAATAGAAGAGGAGATGCCCGACATCATCTCTTTTCAGGAGTACTACGTAGTGGGTCCGGAGAGTGATACTGAGGCCCTCATCAAAGAGGCGATGGGAGGTAATGCATCGAGTCATATAAAACTTCTGGGCAAGGGACGGGAGAGGTATTACGGTATAGCGACATTTTCTACCCACCCCATAATCAACAGAGGAGAGATAATACATCCCAACTCTGCCAGCCTCACCATTTACAGTGACATAGTTATTGCAGATGATACCATAAGGGTGTTTAACAACCACCTTCAGTCATTTATGCTCAACCCTATAGAGCACACATTTATTGAGGAGCTTTCAGCGCGGGGCGAAGATGCTATCAGCGAGGTAAGGGGTGTACTTGGTGCCCTTGGAAGCGAGTACAGGAAGAGGGCCCTTCAGGCCCGTGTGGTAAGAGCCTTTATAGACCAGTCGCCCTACCCTGTTATCGTGTTGGGAGACTTCAATGACACACCTGTGTCATACGCCTACCGCACAATACGGGGATCGCTGAAAGACAGTTTCGTCTCTGCCGGCTATGGCGCAGGTTTCACCTACAGGGGGCCATACCCCTCAAACCGCATAGACTACATTCTTCATGACAAGAGGTTCAGGACCCTCAACTCATCTGTTATCAGGCGGGGCATCTCCGATCACTACCCGCTGAAAACCTCGCTCTCTTTGTCAGATTGAAACCCGGGTCAACGACAGCATAGGCCGGACTCACTCCAACAGGCTCTGAGAGAGGCCCTCTCTGCCCGACTAAAGACCGGAGTACCCGGGCAGCTTGCAAAGGCAGAGGCATATAAGGGTCAGAATGGCAAACTTTTCAGATCAACATTACCTCCGGTTATTATTACACCGGTTCGCTTTCCGCTGAAGAGAGATGGGTGTTCCCTTACCGCTGCTATCGCAGTGGCAGATGAGGCCTCTATCACAATCTTCATACGCTCCCATACAAGCAACATAGAGTCCTTTATCATCTCTTCCGACACAGTTACAATATCATCGGCACCACCCTTTATTATCGAGAATGTTCTTTCACTAAGCGAGGTTCTCAGCCCGTCAGCTATGGTATCGGGATTTACCGATGGTATAAGATCGTCCAGAAGGAATGATCGGCGGGCATCGTCGGCACCCGCCGGCTCGGCACCTATTACAGTTATACCCGGCTTAAGCCCCCTGACTGCGGTAATGGTTCCACTCAGCAGACCGCCTCCCCCCACCGGGGCAACTAATATATCGAGGTTATC
Organism: Bacteroidales bacterium; assembly: GCA_007132995.1. Classification (GTDB taxonomy): domain Bacteria; phylum Bacteroidota; class Bacteroidia; order Bacteroidales; family VadinHA17; genus SLNP01. The sequence goes on from SLNP01000045.1 coordinate 10,967, forward strand.
GACATCTTCCATAAGCTCGATTGCGGCAGTACCCTGGCCTGCTATTACAAAAAAGTTGTCGTAGGCATGCACAAGTGTGCCACCGGTAGTGGCAACCAGTTCTGCGGCGGTCTCCTCTCGCGATGCCAGGGTGGGCTCACAAAAGGTAATTTCAGCCCCGTAATCCTCAACTGCCCTTCTCTTTATGGCAGGTGCATTATGCGGCATCACTATCATGGCCCTGACACCCCTGCTTACAGCCGCACGGGAGAGTGCTCCGGCATGGTTGCCCGATGAGTGGGTAATGACCCCCCTTTGCCGGGCCTCCTCACCCAGTGTAAGAATAGCATTTGTGGCACCACGATACTTGAAGGCACCGCTCTTTTGAAAGTTCTCACATTTAAGAAAGAGTTTGCAGCCTGCTATCTTGTCAACAAGCGTTGAGGTAAGCACGGGCGTGCGATGAATATAGGGTGCTACTCTTTGCCGCGCGCTAATCACATCGGCCAATACAGGAATATCCATATCTGTAAATGGGCACCGCACAGTAAAAGCAGGCGCCGGTATTAATAGTTAAGTTCAAACGATATTTTAAAGGGCAATTATGCATGGTGTCACACTTTTGTCAATCATAAGGGGGTCTGAGCTCTCGGGTACTATCTTTTTTTTCAGCTATCAGCTATCAGCTATCAGTTGCAAACCCAATCACCAATACGAAGCGACAGGGTGAGCTGGCGACCTGGTGAAAAACAGTATTCAGTATTGCTCCCGCTGGTCGCGAGCTCGTCCGGCTTCGCCGGTCTCGGTTCAGTATTCGGTGGCCTAGTGTTCTGTTAGTCTGCCCAATAAGCCGATTGCAAGTTGAATGTCAAATATCGCCATTCAGCAGACAGCCAAATACCTTTACCGATCACCGGCCTGCGAGCGTTAGCGAGCACTTCTCTCCGCATTACGCTGCGAGCTGCGTCAGCAGCGAGCCCATGCTCCATGCCCCATGCTCTATGCCCTATGCTCTATGCCCTATGCCTGCGAGCGCAGCAAGCACTTCTCTCCGCATTACGCATTACGCATTACGCTGCGAGCTGCACCAGCAGCGGGCCCATGCCCCATGCTCTATGCTCTATGCGTGCGAGCGTTAGCGAGCAGATCTCTCCGCATTACGCATTACGCTTCACGCTGCGAGCGCCAGCGAGCATCAGCGAGCACCTTATCATTTTACTGGCAATATTACCAATAATCAGAATATACTGTATATGACAGTGACACCAGACATAACAACCGACACCATTGTCATAAGCTTTATAAGAATATTGAGAGATGGCCCTGATGTGTCCTTAAAGGGATCACCGACAGTATCGCCTACCACTGCGGCCCTGTGGGCCTCTGAGCCCTTGCCTCCGTAGTTCCCCTTCTCAATAAACTTTTTTGCATTATCCCACGCTCCACCGGCATTATTGAGCATTACCGCAAGCGAGAATCCGGTAACAAGACCACCCATCAGCAATCCGATCACCCCTGCTACTCCAAACAGCAGGCCTACGAATATCGGAACCCCGATAGCGAGCATCGACGGCAGCATCATCTCTCTCTGTGCCCCTTTGGTAGAGATATCGACACATCTGGCATAATCGGGTGTCGATTTACCCTCGAGTATGCCGGGTATCTCCTTAAACTGTCGCCTCACCTCCGAGACCATAAGTCCGGCCGCCCTTCCCACAGCCTTCATGGTCATTGCACAGAAGACAAAGGCCATCATGGCACCAAGGAAAAGACCTGTAAGCAGGAAGGGGTTAAAGACATTCAGCTGATAGAAATCGACAAAGTGCTCTATTCTGGCGTCACTAAGGCTTTCGGCTCCTGTGGCCTCAAGAAAGCGTTGGCCCAGTTGCGGGGTTTTGCTGAGCCAGAGCCGTACCTCCTCCAGATAGGCGACCAGCAGTGCCATGGCAGTAAGAGCAGCAGAGCCGATGGCAAACCCCTTACCTGTTGCGGCTGTTGTATTGCCAAGCATATCGAGTGCATCTGTTCTCTCTCTCACCTCCCTGGGAAGACCAGACATCTCTGCATTACCACCTGCATTATCGGCAATAGGTCCAAAAGCATCTGTAGCCAGTGTAATACCAAGCGTCGAGAGCATTCCCACGGCGGCAAAGCCAATACCGTAAACCCCATGTGCAAAGTCTGTAAAGCCTCCGGCAAAGCCGTATGCGGCAATTATTCCCAGCACAATGGTTACAATAGGTATCCATGTCGAATACATACCAACAGCGACACCGTCAATAATGGTTGTCGCAGGCCCCTGCTGAGCCTGCCTGGCAATACCCCGGGTAGGGCTGTATCCGTCAGATGTAAAATACTCGGTGCCCTGCCCGATCACAATTCCTGCCAGCAGCCCGGCTATAACAGAGCCGAAGATGCCCCACTCTATCCAGCCCATGCCAGCAAGGAGTGCGACTCCAAGCAGCACCAGCAGTGAGCTGCCGCCGGTTCCCAGCAGCAGTGCATGAAGCAGCCCTCTGGCTGAGGCAGACTCTTTGGTTCTAACCATATATACCCCCAGAATAGATGCGATTATTCCTATTCCACCCACTATCATGGGGGCGAGTATCGCCCTCTCTGAAAAGATGCCATCATTCATCGATATGGCGGCTCCGAGTGCTGCGGTTGCGAGTATAGATCCGCAAAACGACTCATAGAGGTCGGCACCCATACCTGCCACATCACCTACATTGTCACCAACATTGTCGGCTATTGTGGCCGGATTGCGGGGATCATCTTCGGGTATTCCGGCCTCGACCTTGCCAACCAGATCGGCACCGACATCGGCCGCCTTGGTATATATACCCCCGCCCACACGGGCAAAGAGAGCCTGGGTAGAGGCTCCCATACCGAAGGTGAGCATTGTGGTGGTTATGTGCACCATTTTGGCCTGCACCCACTGGTCATTTCCTGTGAAAGAGGCCGACCACCCGGCTCCCTCTGCCGCAAGGCCCACATCTCTTGCAATACCCAGCCCCATGCCAAAAATATTGTTGTCATATATGGTGTTAAGAGCCCAGTACCACGCCGCTATGTCGAAAAGCCCGAACCCCACAACCACCAGGCCCATCACAGCTCCGCTGCGGAAGGCCACCTTCAGGCCACGGTTCAGTGATTCGCTTGCACCCTGTGCCGTACGCGATGAGGCACGCGTCGCGGTCATCATACCAAGAAAACCGCAGAGCCCTGAGAAAAAACCTCCTGTCAGAAAGGCCAGTGGCACAAATGGGTTGAGCGCCCCTATTGCGGCAAGGAAGGTGAAGAATAGCAGCAGCAAAAGAAAGACCAGGCTGACCAGCCTGTACTGACGGCGCAGGTAAGCTTTGGCCCCGTCACGCACATAGCGTGCTATCTCTCTCATCCTCTCGTTGCCCTCAGAACTGGTCATCATCTTTTTGTAGAAGATCCAGGCAAAAAAGAGCGCCGACAGACTGGCGATCGGAATAAACCAAAAAATTGGTGTCATGTTGGTAAATGGTTTTTAGTTTAACTATAGATGACTAAACTATTATTCATCTTACACAATTGGCAACTAACCTCTCACTAATAAAAATAAATTTGATAGTAAGACAGTTAAGGTCGGTGTCGGCGCCTCAGGTTTATTAACCCCGGCCTTCCCTTATACTGTTTCCTTCCACTGTCCGGTGGGGGCAAATATATCAAAATCGTTTCGCACAATGGCAAAAAAATCTTCCATTTTTATAAGAAAAGGGAGGGGTACTGCAATTATCAACAAGATTTATCATAAAAATCCGTTTATTTGTCGGTAATGCGATGCCTAAGGGGCTAAATCACCTGCAGAGTACAAAAAAAGTGACATGGAGTTAACAAAGAGAGCCATAGAGGAGGCCTGGAGTGAACCTTCACTTCTGGAGCGCAAAGAGACAAAAGAGCAGATATTAAAGGTTATAGATCTGCTAGAGAGGGGAGACTTACGCGTTGCGGAACCCGATGGCGACAGCTGGGTTGTTAACCAGTGGGTCAAGAAGGCAGTAATTCTCTATTTCCCGCTGCAGGGCATGGAGATATCGGAAGCAGGCCCCTTGCAGTTCCATGATAAAATACCCCTTAAGAAGGGTTACGACAAGCTTGGAGTAAGGGTGGTGCCCCACGCCGTTGCACGGTACGGATCATACATCTCAAAAGGGGTGATAGTAATGCCTTCATATATCAACATAGGTGCCTGGATAGGCAGCGGTACCATGGTCGACACATGGGCTACCGTTGGCTCTTGCGCCCAGATAGGCAGCAATGTGCATCTCTCGGGCGGAGTAGGTATAGGTGGGGTTCTTGAACCCGTGCAGGCATCTCCTGTAATAGTCGAAGACAACGCTTTTATCGGCTCGCGATCGGTCTTGGTAGAGGGCGCCAGAGTCGGCAAAGAGGCTGTACTTGGTGCCAATGTGGTTATTACCGGAAGCACAAGAATTATCGATGTAACCCAAAACCCCCCGGTCACACATAAAGGCGTGGTTCCCCCGCGATCGGTAGTAATACCCGGAACCTTTCCCAAAGAGTTTAACGGAGGAACCTTCAATGTGCCCTGTGCATTGATAATCGGGGAACGGAAAGAGTCGACCGACAAGAAGACATCTCTTAATCAGGCGCTCAGAGATTACGATGTAGCATTTTAATCAGGGGCAATGAGAGCTGTTTCGGCAACTATTATAACGCTTAATGAAGAGGTATATATTGGGAGATGCCTGAAGTCTCTTGAAGGCATTGCTGACGAGATAATTGTGGTTGACAGCTTCTCGACCGACAGAACAGCAGAGATATGCAGGTCGATGGGGGTCAGATTTTACCAGAGGGAGTTCCCCGGCTATCGCGATCAGAAAAATTATGCCTCTTCGCTGGCCACCCATGAATATATTCTTTCGGTCGATGCCGATGAAGAGCTTTCCGAAGAGCTCAGGCAATCGCTTATAGAGTTCAAGAATATGGAGGGCGAGGTTGCTGACGGCTACAGTGTAAACAGGCTGAATGCCTATCGCGGCCAGTGGATAAAGGGTTGCGGGTGGTATCCGGACAGGAAGGTGCGCCTCTACAACAGAAACAGGGGGCGCTGGGGCGGATACAATGTGCATGAGGTGGTAGTTATGGAGAGAGGTGCCACCACCGCCAGGCTGCGGGGTGATCTGCTGCACAGGGTTTATGACAGTCTTGAGGAGTTTGCCGAAAAGGTGAACCTATACTCTACCCTTAGCTCAATGGAGTATCAGAAACATGGCAGGAAAGGGGGGCTGGCCAAGGCACTGTTTCACATGGTGTGGTGCTTTTTCAGAAGCTACATAGTAAGAGGAGGGTTTCTTGAGGGGCCGAACGGCTATATAATCTGCAAAATGTTGTCGTACGGAGTTTTCCTCAAATACATCAAGCTGCGGGATCTTAACAGGAGGTGCCGCAAAGAGGCAATCGCGGAGCAGCAGGGTCGGCAGGCAGAGTAACCGAAGCCGCCGCCAAAGAAACAGTAGCGGGTCAGCAGGGTTGGCATGCAGACCCTTACCGTCTACTCCCTGCTGACCCGACATCAAGGGCATCGGAAAAAGATTTGAATAGTGGAATACCTGAAAGATATAGAGAGAGCGCTGGCGGTTCTTGCAGAGGAGGGGGTCATACTCTACCCAACAGATACCATATGGGGGCTTGGTTGTGATGCAGCCTCAGAGAAGGGCATCGCTTCAATCAGGAAGATAAAGAGGCGGCCGGCCGGCAGCAGTATGGTGGTGCTTGTCAGCAAGACAGATATGATGCGTGAGTACATCTCCGAACTGCCCGAAACCGCACTGGATCTTATAAACCGGTATAAGAAGCCTCTCACCCTTGTTCTCCCTGCCAGGAGAGGACTGCTCTCGCCCTCGCTTCTGTCACCGGACGGCTATCTCGGCATAAGGGTTACCAGCGATCCATTCTGCGTTACCCTGATAGAGAAGTTTGGAAGGCCGGTGGTATCTACCTCTGCAAATATAAGTGGCAATCCGCCGCCCGAACTCTTTGACGACATAGAGAAGTATATTATTGAGAGTGCTGACTATACTGTTATGCACCGACGCGACGACAGAGAGCGTTCACTCCCCTCTGCCATTATAAGGATTGACCGGTCGGGAGATATCTCAATACTTCGTCAATAGGGAGAGAGTATCCGATCAGGCTAAGTTCACCCGGGGGTATCTGGCCTCTGAAGGGCAAGAGCATCCGGGAGGGAGTTACAGCTCTTCAAGGCCATCGGCAATATCGGCAACCAGTCGCTGTTGCGCACTATCTACCTGAGCGATCACCTCCTCATGAACAGGCACGGCAAAGGTTTTACCATCGGCTCTCCTGACAGTCAGAATCCACTGATTCACATTCTCAACCATCTCTGTTATTAGCCCCCTCTCTCTTCCCAGGGTGTCATAAAGAGTGTATCCGCAAAAGGCTCCGGGTTCAATATCCACACCATCTCCATCGCCCTCTTCCGGAATGAAGTTCGAGTCGGCCAGCACACTGCAACCGGTAAAACCGGCAACCTTTTCAGAACTGCCATATCCGTCAAAAGAGACCAGTAGTCTGTTATCGGCGGTAAGCCTTGCCCCCGCCACCATAAAAGGAACCGCCCTCCCCTCAACAAGAAGGAAGAGCGATTCTATCTCCTCTATACTCTCAGGCAGCGGAGCAGTTAAACGGACAACCAGTTCTCCCTGATATCCGTGGGTCTTTACCGCCTTACCTATTACAGTTAGTCCTCTATCCATTTCAGAGGGCATTTCAGAGGCAGGTATCAGGAAGCGGGCTTCTCTTCGTCACCGTCACCGGTGTTATCGGCCGCATCGGCGCCCTTCTCCTCTTTGGGCTCAGCATCTGCACCCTTCTCCTCTTTGGCTTTTGCTTCAGAATCGGCTTCAGCCTCTCCGGCCTCCTCACTGGCGGGCTCAGCCTTCGCCTCTGATGCAGGCTCTTCCGGTGTTGGCTCTGTAGCAGACTCCTCTGGCGAAGGTTCCGCTTTGGGCTCCTCTTTGGGAGCTTCTGCTGCGGTTGTCTCTGCGCTCTCTTCAGCCGGTTCTGCCGCCGGGGCTTCATCTGCCGGAGCTTCTGCAGCAGGCTCATCTTTGGGAGCCTCTGTCGCGGTTGTCTCTGCGCTCTCTTCAGCCGGTTCTGCTGCAGCGGCTGCCTCCTCTTCGGCAAGCTCTGCGTTCCTCTTTGCGATTTCAGCAGCGCGGGTGTCGCTTATAAGCTTCTCCGCATCAATCCTCTCCCGCCTGCTCTGCTCTTCCGCTGACTGTATTGAGGCCCTTTTGCCATCTATCCTCTTCTGCTTGTCAGCCATCCATTCATTAAACCTTCTCTCGGCCTCAGCCTCATCGAAGGCACCCTTTTTCACACCCTCTAAAAGATGTTTTTTCAGCATTACGCCCTTGTACGACAGAATCGCACGGCATGTGTCTGTAGGTTGCGCACCTTTCTGCAGCCATTCCAGCGACCTGTCGAAATCTAGTTCGATGGTTGCCGGGTTACTGTTCGGATCATACAATCCGAGCCTTTCAATGAATCTGCCATCCCGTGGCGACCTGCTGTCTGCTACCACAATGTGGTAGAAGGCCAACTTCTTCCGGCCTTTTCTGGCCAATCTGATCTTAACTGCCATTAATCTCTACGCTAATTAATTAAACCTACTATTATAAATAATTTTTAAGCCTGCAAATATATGGCTTTTACTTCTATATGACAAACCCTGAAGCAAGAAAAGGGAGTCCGACCCATCAATATGAGCTCTGCCCTCTTCCCGGTGGTGCAACCAGTGATATAACCGCTCAACAGGTATGCACCCTGCCCCGGCTCTCCGGGCCTGCGCTCCGGTCAGCTACCTCATGGCCAACTGAAGGGTTGAGAGCCGGCAGGTACATTGCACCCCGGCCTGCCCACCTTACAGAGCCGCGTTCTCAAAGTAAGGTAAAGAGAGGGGGGCAGCCCTACAGACCGCCCCCCTCATCTTAAAGCGCAAGCAGATTATGGTGATCTCTTAGTACCCGGGGTTCTGATCGCCCTCGTTTATAAGCGGATTGGCATCTATCTCTGCCTCAGGTATTGGCCATATCATCTTGTTGTCGAATGCCGGCAATGACATCACATTAGACCAGTTGGGGCCCTGTATGTCGGGGCGCTCAAGGGGCAGGCCAAGTCTCAGAATGTCAAGCATCCTGAATCCCTCTCCTACCAGCTCCTTGCGCCTCTCAAGAAGAACCTCCTCGATAAGGTCATCGCCCACATTTGTAGACTGTACTGCCGAAGGCTGTGCCCTCTGCTGAATCTGGAAAAGAGTCTCCTGCGCGGCTGTGGCACCACCGCCTTCTCCCCGTGCTTCACACTCTGCCTTTATAAGGAGCAGTTCAGATGTGCGCATCACAGTGGGTCTTGCCAGCCCTACCGAACCGGGGCTTACACCCGGAGAGGCATTCATGCGGGGAAACTTGGCATATATCGAGTAGTGTCCCGGCCTGTAGTTAAGTGCCCAGAAATCGGCCGGATCGTATGAGCCGTCATCAAAGAAGTCCATCACCTCGTTGCGCCCCAGCGTAAAGGCACCATCCCAGCTGTAGGTGATAAACATATCATCTCCGAAGAACTCGTTCACATCCTCGTTGTTGATGTTGTAAAAGAGGAAGGGGATAAACCAGTTCAGCCTCACATCATCGTCGGCATATGTATCGAAAAGCTCTTTGGTAACAAAGAGGTTTCCGTACCCCTCAGGATGCTCATAAAATGAGCTCATGGCCTGATATATGGGGTAATCGTCACTATTAAATGGCACAACAAATACGGACTCTGTATTGTCATGCGAGAAGCCTCTGATGTAATCGGCTCCGGTAGATAGCGGAGGGGCATCGGCAAGCGCGGCAACAACATAGTCATAGGCATCTCCGTACTCCCCCTTCTGCAGGGCGACTCTGGCTGAGAGCCCATAGGCATAGCATCTGGTAAATCTGATTCTTGCCGACTGATTGTTCTGCGGAACGGCATGCTGCCTGGCAAACTCCAGATCGGCCTCTATCAGATCATACACATCCTGCACAGTGGCCCTGTCGGCAGGTGCATCCGGGTCATTAACGGTATATATTGGCACCCCCGGACTCTGAGGCCCGCCCGCCTTGGTGTAGGGCGCCGCATAGAGGGTAACCAGGCTGAAGTATGACTGCGCTCTCATTATATGCAGCTCGGCCATATACTCGTTAAGGGCATCTCCCTCAAAAGGGAGGTCGGCGTTCAGTGCGGCATTGACATTGCCGATTACGCCGTAAAGACGGTCCCAGAATCCCCTGGGACCTCTTACATCTGTTAGCTGAGCATTCCAGGTATACTGGAATGTTGGCACAAACCAGTTCCAGTTCCAGTGCTGGGAAAGGAATACATCATCGCCACGAAGGTCGTTGGCTATCTGAAGCCAGCCCCCCAGAAGCCTGCTGCCGGCAATAAGATCGTACATCCCGTAGAGTACAGCCATGGCGTTCTCAATAGAATCAAAGGCCTGGCTCTCATCTATCTCTGTGGTAGGGTACCTGTCAAGAAACTCATCCCTGCACCCTCCGAGAATAATTCCGGCAATGAATATCGCAAATATTATCTTTTTCATATCAATAAATGTTTACCGGTTAAAAAGTTACATTAAGACCAAAGGTAAATGTCCTTACATTGGGAACCAGAGTGGTATTGGTGGTTCCGCCCAGACCCTGCTCGGGGTCATGGCCCGCATACCTTGTCAGAACAAACAGGTTGTCGGCATTTACAAAGACATTCGCACTGCTGAGACCGACACTCCTTACCCAGTCAACCGGCAGATTGTAGTTGAGGTTTACATTCCTCATACGGAGGTATGATCCATCTTCCAGGAATCTGCTCGATGTTGCGTTCGACTGTGTGTTGTTACCATAAACAAATCTTGGCACATCGGTGTCATCGCCCGGCTCCTGCCATGAGTTGAGCACCTCCTTGTTAAGTTGGTGTCCATAGCGCGAGCCGTCATTCATGGTCTGCTGCATAAGGCTGTTGTATACCTTCCCTCCGAGGCTCCAGTAGAGCTGAAACGAGAAGTTGAGGTTCCTGTGTATTATAAATGAGTTGGTGAGCCCCCCGTAAAGAGTGGGAAGCGACTCGCCCAGCTCATATCTGGTGGCGTCAGAGTAATCTGTAGTGGTCTCGCGCTCACCTGTAGGATCACCCTCGGCATCAACAATATCCATATACCACATAGCCTCACCGGTGTCGGGATCTACCCCCGCATACTCTCTCATATACCACACATAGAGGCTGTTTCCTACTGCCCACCTCTTTGCGCCGGCGGTAATGATCTCATCCTGCGAAAGGGCGGTTATCTGATTGCGGTACTTGGATATATTGAAGTCGGTAAGCCAGACAAAATTGGGAAGATCGAGGTTGGTGGTGTGCAGTTCAAGCTCAACCCCCCTGTTGTTAAGGCCGCCCACATTCGATAAAATACTGGTAAATCCGGTAGAAGGGGCAATAGGCATATTCTGCAGAAGATCAACGGTGTTCCTGTCAAAGAACTCTACGCTACCCCTCAGGAAGCGGAAGAGGGTGAAATCGACGCCGACATTAAGCACCTCATTTCTCTCCCATCTCAACCGCGGGTTACCCAGCCTGCTGGCCACCATGCCCACATTGTAGTCATAATTGTTCACCCCAATGGTATAGACAGGGAGGAACGCGTAGGGGGGTACCGCCTGGTTTCCGTTAATACCATAACTGGCCCTGAGACGAAGATCGTTTATCCACCCCACTCCTGCAAGGAAGTCCTCCTGATTAATACGCCAGGCGGCACTGGCAGACCAGAAGTTTGCCCATCTGTTCTCGGGTCCGAACCTCGAAGATCCGTCCCTGCGAAACGATGCTGAGATGTAGTACCTGTCAAAGGCGCTGTAGTTAAGCCTGCTGAAGTATGAGATCATAGACCTCTCTTCTGTTGAGGAGCTGATATTGAAAGGCTCGGCAGCGAGTGAAAGCTCTTCAGAGAAGGGTATATCAAAACCCCTTCCCGAGGCCAGCATATCTTTGGTAATCGCGTACTCGGTCTCATATCCCCCCAGCAGCGAGAAGTTGCTCGATCCAACATTGAAATCATAAGTCGCCGTGGTTGAGGTCATAATTCTCCTCATGTCTTCGCTGAACTTGTCAGAGCTGCCTCCGTACGCCTTCCCATCTCCGTGGTAGGGGTTACGGAAAAACTCATCATGATAGTTGAAGAACCTGCCGCTTACCTTGCTGTCAAATACAAGGTTATCAAGAGGCCTTACATTAACATTGAAGGTACTGAAGAGAGAGGTTGATCTGTTGGCTCTGGGGTCCATCTCATCCTGTGCAACCGGATTATAGTCCATACTAACCAGATTAGACCAGTTCCAGAGCGGCCTTCCGTCAACCCCTATAACCGGCTCAAAGTTCTCATCGAGCTCGTAGAGGGGAACATTGTTGGGATAGGTGTATGCTGCATAGCCGGTACCCGATCCGTTGGTGATATCCTTTACAGTGTTGCCCTGCTGATAGTTAAGGGTTGTGGTAAAGCCGACAGTAATAAAGTCGGTTGCCCTGGTACTGATATTCATATAGCCCATCACCCTCTGCATCTCATCGGGCATTGTTATGGCCTCGGTCTCGAAATAGGTGCCTGAGAAATAGAAGTTGGTGTTCCCTTCACCGCCCGAGGCGGTTAGTGTATGCTCGCTGGTAACACCTGTTCTGTGTGCCAGATCGAACCAGCTCTGATCGAGCATCAGGGTGGCCTCAGGCCTGATATTACCCTGATTATCGAAAGGCTGTGCAATATCGAACGGGTTTCTCCCGGCCAGAGGTACTATATTATCGTGGGCATACTGTGCCGGATTGGCCATACCCTGATCGGTGGCCCAGTTGTAGATACCCTCCCATGACTTCTGGTAGAACTCGGCCGCGTTCAACATCTCAAACTTGTTGGTGGTACGGGTTGAGTAGCTCTGTTTGGCAATATAGCTGAAGTTTGTTCTTCCCTCCTGCCCCCTCTTGGTGGTTACAAGGATAACACCGTTGGCGGCCCTTGATCCGTATAGAGAGGCAGAGGTAGCATCTTTCAGTACCGTAATGGACTCAATATCGTTGACATTGGGCACCTGTGCATCGACTACTCCATCTACAACCCACAAGGGGCTGGCATCGGCTGTAATTGAGCCAACACCCCTTATCCGTATAACCGGTTCGGCCCCGGATGCACCGGAAGCATTAACAACCTGGACCCCGGGGGCGCTCGCCTGCAGGGCCCTGCTCACAGATACAGTGGGCGATCTGGAAAGGGTTTCGGAGCGCACAACCGAGGCCGACCCGGTGTAGGTTTCACGCCGGGTTGTACCGTAGGCAATCACAATTACCTCGTCAAGACCGAGATAATCGGGCTCCATCTCAACATCGTAGACATCATCGGCGCCAACGGTTATCTCAACCTCACGGCGGCCGACATACCTGAAGGTCAGCACCTCTCCTACTCCTACCCTGATAGAGTACCGGCCCTCAAGATTGGTGGCCACACCTGTCAGGGTGCCCTTTATCTGAACAGTAGCTCCAACAATGGGCATACCATCTTCGGAAAAGGTGACCGTCCCCGTAACGACCTTCTGCTGAGCTTCTGCAGCCAGCACAAAGCCGATAAACACAAAGACTAACAACAGTAGTTTTCTCATAACTTTTGTGGTTTAGGTTAATGAAATAAATGATACACTACATAGCAACAAGCTTTAAAAATGCTCAATATTAACCGGCAGGGGAATCATCCTCTGCAGATAAAACCGCTGTCTGAGCAACCGGACAACCCGGCCACTTCTATATTAATATTCCAAATATAAAATAATTTTTGTCATTTGCACTATCTTTTTGGAAAAAAAACATGTTTTGTTCGACTATTTCTTCACAAGTAATTCACAACGGGCATACGCTCCCTATTTTTGGCTATTTTTGTCTCTGGTCGCAGATATACCCGCCGGCCTCCCCTTAAGGCACAAGACATGGCTAATTTCGCTCATCTGCATGTACACACACAGTACTCCATCCTTGATGGTGCCGCCGGCATTGTGCCTCTTGTAAGCCGGGCCGGCGAATTGGGAATGAAGGCTCTTGCTATCACCGACCATGGCAATATGTTCGGGGTAAAAGAGTTCCATTCAGTGGCCACCGCGGCAGGTATTAAACCGATAATTGGCTGTGAGGTTTATGTAGCAAGCCGGTCAGCCACCGATAAAAGCGAGAAGGAAGATCGTGCCGGAAGCCATCTTATACTTCTTGCAAAAGATATCAACGGTTACCATAACCTCACCAGGCTTGTATCTGCCGCCTACAGTGAAGGTTTTTACTACAAGCCGAGAACCGACAGGGAGATGCTCAGAAGGTATAGCGAGGGGTTAATAGCTACATCTGCATGCATAGCCAACGACATTGCCGTTGAGGTGATCAACAACAATATGGCCGGGGCAGAGAAGGCACTTCTCTCCTACCTCGATATCTTCGGAGACCGTTTCTACCTGGAAATACAGAGACATCAGACCAATGACCCAAAGTCAGACAGAGAGATACACCCCCTTCAGGAGAGGGTTATTGCCGGGTACAGGGAGCTGGCCTCCAGGCATAATGTAAAGATAGTTGCCACCAATGATGTACACTTCATAAAGGAGGAGGATGCCGAGGCCCACGATGTTCTTATATGCATAAACACAGCAAGTGACTATGACGATCCTGACAGGCTTCGCTACTCGCGAAAAGAGTATCTGAGAAGTGAGCAGGAGATGCGTGGGCTTTTCAGCGATATACCAGAAGCCATCGACAATATTGGAGAGATAGTCGATGCCATTGAGGAGTACCCCCTCAGCCACAAACCCATAATGCCCCTTTTCATTATACCCGACAGGTTTGAGAGTCAGAATGACTATCTCAGGCACTTAACATATGAGGGGGCGGCTGATAGGTGGGGTGAGATAACCAATGCGATCAGGCAGAGGCTCGATTTTGAGCTCGAGACAATCGCATCTATGGGGTTCCCCGACTACTTCCTTATAATATGGGATCTTCTCAAAGAGGCACGGGAAATGAATGTGTCGGTAGGCCCCGGCCGGGGTTCGGCTGCAGGGTCTGCGGTTGCCTATTCACTTAAGATAACCGATATTGATCCGATAAGGTACGGGCTTCTCTTTGAGCGCTTCCTCAATCCCGACCGGATATCGATGCCCGACATAGATATTGATTTCGATGAAGATGGCCGTGAAGAGGTCATGAGGTATGTCGTGAACAAGTATGGGCAGGATAAAGTGGCACACATCATAACCTTCGGAACCATGGCCTCGAAGATGGCTATAAGGGATGTGGCCCGGGTAAAGAAGCTGCCACTCTCTGATGCCGACAGACTCGCGAAGATGGTGCCGGAGAGGCCTAAGATAACCCTTGATCAGGCCTGCAGGGAGTCGCCCGACCTTGACAAGGAGAGGAAATCGGGCGAGGGTATCATTCCGGAGGTACTTGAGCTTGCCCGGTCTCTTGAGGGGTCGGTAAGGCAGACCGGGGTGCATGCATGCGGAGTAATAATAGGCCGCGACAGGCTAGATGAACACATCCCTGTCTGTACATCTAAAGAGACCGATCTCTTTGTAACGCAATACGATGGATCTCATGTAGAGGATGTAGGGCTACTGAAGATGGATTTTCTCGGCCTCAAAACCCTCTCTATAATAAAAGATGCTCTTATAAATATAGAGAAGAGCAGAGGTGACCAGATAGACCTCTCTCAGCTCGGGCTAGCAGACAGAAAGACCTTTGAGCTCTTTTCAAGGGGAGAGACAACAGGGCTGTTTCAGTTTGAGTCTTCCGGCATGAAGAGATATCTTAGGGAGCTCAAGCCCAACAGGTTTGAAGATCTAATCGCCATGAATGCCCTCTACAGGCCCGGTCCTATGGAGTATATTCCGAAGTTCATCAGGCGTAAGCACGGTCTGGAGTCTATCGATTATGAGCTGCCCGTTATGGAGCAGTATCTCAATGACACCTACGGAATTACCGTCTATCAGGAGCAGGTGATGCTACTCTCACAAGAACTGGCAAACTTCACCAAGGGAGAAGCCGACTCGCTTCGCAAGGCCATGGGGAAAAAGATCCGTAACCTTATGGAGCAGATGAAGGTGAAGTTTCTGGAGGGGTGTCAGAAGAACGGTCATTCGCCCGTTATAGCCGATAAGATATGGAGCGACTGGGAAGCCTTTGCCGAATACGCTTTCAACAAGTCACACTCAACCTGTTACGCACTCATAGCATACCACACCGGTTTTCTTAAGGCCAACTATCCGGCAGAGTATATGGCCGCCGTGCTCAGCCGTAACCTCAATGATATAAAGAAGATAACCCTCTTCATGGATGAGACCCGCCGAATGGGAATTGAAGTGCTGGGGCCCCACATAAACGAGAGCGATATGCTGTTCACCGTGAACAGTGAGGGAAACATCAGGTTCGGGCTGGGAGCAATCAAGGGAGTGGGTAGCGGAGCGGCAGCTCATCTTATTGAGGAGAGAAGAGAGAACGGACCCTTTACAACAATATATGATTTTGTTGAGAGGGTAAACCTCAACACCCTTAACAAGAAAACGGTAGAGGCCATGGCCATAGCGGGAGTATTTGACTGCTTCCCGGAGATAAGCAGGGCTCAGTACTTCGCCACCGATAACAGAGGTGCTACCTTTATTGAGAACCTTATAAGATTTGGCAACAATGTGAAGGGGTTGAAGGGTACAACGCAGCAGTCTCTATTCGGCGAAGATGAAGGTTTTGCAATAGTGCACCCCGATCCTCCCGAGGTTCCGGACTGGTCTAAACTTGACAAGCTCAACCGGGAGAAGGAGGTTATCGGTATCTACCTCTCAGCCCACCCTCTCGATGACTTCAGACTCGAGATATCTGCGTTCACCAACACAACCCTGGCAAGGCTGCAGGAGCTGGAGAACTTCACCGGCAAAGAGGTCTCTGTTGCCGGCATAGTCACTGAGGCACGCAATAGTGTAAGCCGGAAAGGGAAACCCTACGGGGTCTTCACACTGCAGGACTACACCGACTCATTCCGCATAATGCTGTTTGACAAAGATTATGTTGAGAACAGCAAATATCTTCATGCCGGCTACTTCCTGCTAATCAGAGCAAGGGTTGAAAAGCGACAATACAGCGATGAAATAGGTCTTAAGATAAAGAAGATAGACCTTCTGTCAAGTGTAAGGGAAGAAATGATAAGGTCATTCACCATTGGGGTTAATATAAGAGAGCTTACCGACGATGTTATAGCCACACTTGAGAGGCTTACAACGGGCAACGGGGGCAAGGCGGAACTGAAATTTATGCTTGCTTCACCACCCGACAAGATATCACTAACCATGTTCTCAAGGAAAAAAAGGATTCATGTTACAAATGAGCTGGCCGGGTACATAAAGGAGCACCCTGCCCTCTTTTACAAAATAAACTGATACCCTGTCGAACCAAATAGCTACATTTTCGTATACCATTATATATATTTGCAACCCAAAAAAGCGATATCAACCTATAAAGATTTACAGATTATGGCAATTGAGGTAAACGACAGCAATTTTGACGACATCGTCTTAAAATCGGACCTGCCGGTAATGGTCGATTTCTGGGCAGAGTGGTGCGGCCCCTGCAGGACAATAGCCCCCTATATGGATGAGATAGGAGGTGAACTCAAGGGGAAGGCGGTAGTTGCAAAATGTGATGTCGACAATAGTCCCGGTGTCACATCACGCTTCGGGATAAGAAGCATACCTACCGTTCTATACTTTAAAAACGGAGAGGTGGCAGACAAACAGGTGGGTGCTGTTTCAAAGGCCTCCTTTGCAGATAAACTAAAGGCACTGCTCTGAAACCCCGATAACCGCGGTAACTGTGCCGCAATCTTACAACAGGGCGCTGAAAGCAACTTATCCGGTATATGAGGGCTGATCACCGATCGGGCAGCTATTGCCAAAAGATAGTTTCCCCGGCTCTTCAGGGCACCCTCATGCCGATAAAGAGGATATCATCAACCTGACTGTAGTCGCCCATCCATGACTTTATTTCGTTACAGAGTATCCCCTTCTGCTCTTCCGGTTCAAGATGGGCTATCTTTTTCAGCAGTCGCTTTACATTTGCACTCTTATATTTCTGGTTAAGCTCTCCGCCAAACTGGTCTGCAAATCCGTCGCTGAAGAGATAGATCATATCGCCCGCCCTTATGTCAACAGTCACATTTGTGAATCTCTTCTTCTCCTCGTCAGTGCTCTTGCCAATGGGGAAGCGGTCGGCCTTGTACACCGTTAGCTCCTCCTCCCTCACCAGATATAGCGGATTAAAGGCTCCGGCAAACTCCATCTTGCCCGATAGTTTATTGTAAACTATGAGAGAGAGGTCCATGCCATCACTGATAGCCTCTTCATCTCTCTGTATCAGGGCCCTCACAACCTCCTTATTGAGTTGATCCAGTATAGCAGAGGGTTTGGTGATACCATACTCACGCACTATCTTGTTAAGTGAGTCGTTGCCTATTATCGACATAAAGGCCCCGGGTACTCCATGTCCGGTACAGTCGACCGCGGCAATAAAGAGGGAGTCGCCATCATCGTGCATCCAGTAGAAGTCTCCGCTCACAATATCCTTCGGCATAAAGAGAACAAATGTTCCGGGAAAGAGGTCATCGGGAGGCAGCATCGCCCTCTGTATTCTCTCTGCATAGGTTATACTGGCAGTTATATCGCGGTTCTTCTCCTCAATTATCTGGCTCTTATGTACCACCTCGGCTGTACGCTCCCTCACCTTATCTTCAAGTATCCGCTTCTCCTTTATAAGCTTCATCTCCCTCATCTTAATGAAGAGATATACCATAGCCAATATCATAACAATGACACCGATTCTGAATCCGGTTGTTGCATAGAAGGGGGGCTTGATGGTAAAGCTTAAAGATACCGGCTCTTCATTCCAGTATCCGTCACTGTTAAGGGCCTTAACCATAAAGGTGTAGTTTCCCGGACTCAATGACGGGTAGTAGGCCGTGGTCTGTGTGGTAGGAGGCCTCCAGTCTGAATCGAGTCCCTCAAGCATTACCCTGTATCGGATGGCACCCGGATCTGTAAATGATATAGAGTGATACCTCAAAGTGACCGATCTCTCTCCAAAGCTTAGCTCCATTCCCTCTTCCATCTCCTTTGGGGTATCATTTACAAGCATCTCTGCCAGATGTATGGGTGGCTCATCCCTTACCGGATGAAATCTGGAGGGATCAATTATGGTAGCACCCCTCCTGGAGCCAAACCACAACCTCCCTTCGCTGTCGCGATAGGCGGCACTGCTTACAGCCTCAATACCGACAAACCCTCCCCGCCTGGAAAACAGGGCCGTGGCCCCGGTGTTAAAATCGTACCTGTTAAGCCCCCTGTTTGTCGCTATATAGAGATAGTTGCCATCCTCAATGATCTGTCTGACATGGTTCGATACAAGACCATCGTTTTCGGTCAGTCTCATCTCAACCTCACCACTCTTCAGAATAAAGACCCCGCTCTCTGTTCCTACCACTACCCTTCCATCTTCGGTGCCTGTAATGGTTCTGGGAATATAGTCATCCTCTCCCAGTCTTACTACCTCAAAACTGTCTGTGCCGGGTATATGGCGGTGAAGCCCTATGCGGTTTTCAGAGCCGACCCACAGCACCCCGTCATCTCCGCACCAGAGCGCGGTAATCCAGTTGCCTGCCAATCCGTCAACCTGTCTGTACTCAACCCCCTGCCAGCTATCGGTATTCCAGCGGAACAGACCGTCGGTTGTACCCACCCAGATATGGTCCTCTTTGTCAACAGCCATTGCCATAACCCTGTTGTCAGGCCTGCCCCTTCGCCAGGTGAGGTTATTCACCTCTCCTGCCCGGTGCAGTATACCAGATGCAGCATCACGATAAGAGATACCCATACCGTCGGTACCAATCCAGATATTGCCTCTCTTATCCGGCACAAAGAACCTGGTCCTGCCAACTTCCCTGCCATCAGAGGCTTTATCGTACAGAGCGACCGCACCACTCTCGTCAAAGAGCCGGTATCGGGCTATCCCTCCATCGGTTGCAAGCCAGAAAGAACCGTCGGGCCGTTCATTAACAGCATACACAGAGCGGCCGGGCAGCTCATCTTCCCCATCGATCGAGTAGATATGGTCACCCTTAAAGACCAGCAGCCCCTCGGTGAAATCGCATATCAATATATTGTTCTCGCTATCCTGGTTTATCGAGAATATGCGGTATCCCGGCAGCCCGTTCTCGGTGTTGAAGTTCACTATGCCCTCATCACAAAACCGGCTTACACCCCCACCATCGGTTCCAACCCAGATATTGCCACGGTAATCTTCCATAAGAGATGTTACAAACATCCCTGCCAACCCGTCTCTCACATCATAAACAGTCATCTCCCCGCCAGAGGAGATATACCTGTAGAGGCCACCCCAGTGGGTGCCGAACCAGTAGTCGCCACGCGAATCGTGCAACATCGATGTAAACTGCCACTCGCGCGACATCCCCGGAGGCGCGAAGGCTTCAAATCGCTCCTCCTCCTTAATATACTGCCTCACCCCCAGATCGGCGATAAAAAAGAGGTTGTTGTCGTTATCAGTATATATACTGAACACCATATCGCTAAGACCCTCCTGCCCCAGAAATCTCTTGCCGGTCAGCAGATCATCACCCTCATCGGGGAAATCGGCCCTGAAGGCCCCGTTACGCCACAGCGAAAACCAAAGGTAGCCGTCGTGCTCAGCTATACCATTAACATCTGAATTGATGAAGTCTCCCTCCACCTCAACACGGTGAAACTCTTTACCGTCATAATAGCTTATACCCCCATTAAGGTGTCCCAGCCATAATCGCCCGCGGCTATCGATGGTCATAGCCCTCACACCCCCGGGCGCTATCCCGTCGTCCACATTAAAGTTTTCAAAGGTGTTGCCGTTAAACCTTGAGAGCCCAACATCGGTACCCAGCCATATATAGTTAGCCGAGTCCTGAAGTGTAAGGTATACCTTTGACGAGCCCAGCCCCTCGGCCGAGCTGTACTGTTCAAAGAAATAGTTTTGTGAATACCCGGCAGCAGAGAGGGCCGTAAAAAGAATGATCATCAGGAGCCTGCCCCTGATGATCATCGCTGACACATTCGGATTAATAATATGTCTCATATTACCTACCTCTTTATAAAGAAGAAGGTGCCACCCTCATTATCCAGCCCTCTTATAAGACCAAACTGGGGCTCCTGCAATCCAACATTCCTTACCGCCTCTGTAACCGTCTCAACTATACTGTTAATGGGAATACAGGCCTGAGGCGTTGCTCTCTGCACATTATTCATCAACACATTGTAGAAGGTCTGTGTAAATTGCGAGTTATCTGCCGCCAGCTCTACCCCCGCCGATGATACCACCTGGGCAGATCTGGTGGCAACACCACTGAAGTCAGCACAGTCGGGTATTGTAACATCTCTCATGGCGGTGTAGAAGCCCGGCCCCGATTCACAAGCGTCGGTAACAACCAGAAGATGCTCCAGGATACCGGCATAGGAGCGCATAAGGCCGGGCAGCGCATCTATATTGAAATAGGTGAGTTCATCGTCTCTTGAGGCATCTACAGGTATCCAGTAGCTTACATTGTTTACGAACACACCATGACCGGCATACCACACAAGCAGAGAATTCACATTATTATTGCGTACAAGGTCGCGAAGCTCGACAGAGAAGAACCTCTCCATCTCGGCCCTTGTCATATCTCTCTTGTGAATTATGCGGTGAAACTCATAGTTCTCAAGGGCGCGCTGCATCATCTGAACATCATTGGTTGGCCCCTCGAGCGTGGCAAACCTGGTGTAGTTAGAGTTCTCTATAAAGATGGCCCATGTAAGCCCCATTGGGTTAGCCTCGGTAAGTGTTGCACCCTCCCGGCTAAGGGTGAACTCAGATACAGCCCTGTTGCCGTGAATATCCTCAGCCTCGACCGTAATACTCCTCTTGTTGGCCACATCGACCCGTGCACTGAAGGTCGGATTCAGATCGGTCTGAAAATAGGTGGCGCTTACACCATCTATTGTTATTGACCGTATAAGGCTCTCATCCTGTATTCTTCCCTCTATTCTCTGTACAGCATCATTATTGGGCAGGAAAATAATACCCCCATCGCTGGCTCTTGGACTCTGAATAAAAATGAGGGGTGGATCGGTCTCGGTTCGTACTATATCGTAACTCACTCTCTTAACATTGTCGTAGACATCTGCCGCCTCTATGGTTATGGCTGTCAGATCTTCAAGGTATATGGTCCGGCTCAGCTCATACCTGTTGACATCTTCGGTAAAATCGAACCTCTCGTCGTTGACGGTAACATATTTTAGATAGCTCTGATCAGATATTACCGCCGACAACACTACCCTTTCGGCATCGCCCCGCACCGAGATGGCGTCTCCCGCAGGCTCGGGCACCAGAATCTCTATAGATGGAGGGTCCGACTCACGATTAAGCTCAAAGAGCCTCGCCTTCACATCTTCCAGAGCCAGATGGGCCTCCTCATTGAAACGGGCCATCTCCGTAACCCTGTTGTAGTCATTTATTGCCCTGTTGTAGTCCTGTATGGCCTCATATGACCTGGCCCTGGCAATATAAACCTCTACATTGTCATCTACTTTGGCAATATAGTTTGAGAAGTCGGCAATGGCGTTTGAATGCTGGTTGAACTGCTGATAATACCGCCCCCTGGTAAGTAGATGATCGGGATTATCGGGCTCTATGACTATGTTTCTTGATATATCATTAATAGCCGAGGGGAAGTCCATTTTGCGTAAATAGACAAGGCTCCTTAAGGTGTGGGCACGGGTGTCGTTATCGTTCCGCTTAAGCACCTCGTTACACTGACTCATCGCCCCATCAAGATCGCCTTCGGCTATAAGCAGCTCGGCGAGTGCCAGCCGCGGATCGGGATTATCACCGTCTCTCCTTACAGATTGTTCGAACTCCCGTTTGGCAAGCGTCTCATTGTTAAGGTTCGTATATACCTTCCCTTTAAGATAGTGTGCATGCGACCTTGTATCTCTGCGGCTTAGCGTTAGGGCGGTATCTGCAACGGCAAGCGCCTGGTCAAGCCTCCTCAGCCTGATAAGGGTAATCACCTTTTCCGGGTAGATATCGTAGTTCCTCCTTGCAAGCGCCGATGCCCTGTTAAGGTGTTTCAGGGCATCTTCATACCTGCCCAGAATGTTACCGATTCTGCCAAGTGCTATAAGAACATCCTCATCCCTTTCTGCAAGGGCATGTGCCCTCTCAAGGTCAGAATAGGCATCTTCGTACCTCTCCATAGCCTCAAGCGCACCTGCCCTGGCCATATAGCCGTCGGCCCTGTTGGGTGCGGCCTGAATAATCTGGGTGAACTGCTCATAGGCAGCCTCATACTGCCCCGCCTCCATAAATGTCTCCCCTGTTCTGGTTAGCTGCCGCACACTCTGCGGCAAGAGTGTGGCAGACAGAATAGAGATAAGTATTCCTGTCAACAGTACTCTCTTTATCATCGCTTCATAGATTTTATAACTCCTTGCAATAAAAACTTTCACAACTATGGGATCTCTTACTGAACAATCCCCTCCTACTCTCCTGTCTCAGAAGCACTGACCTGCCTGCTGTCACGCTTCCGGGACAAAAAACGCTGCCTCAGCGCCCACTCAAATTCCGGCAAACAGCCGCCGGAATATGCAATCATTATCAGTATCAAAATTATAAAAAAAATAGTTATGATGACCAGTAACTGCAATTTATCTTATTGTATATGATATCGAGAGTACTTCTCTCATACTCCACCCTTCTTGCCACCGGCCCCGGAGCGGCGGGTGCAGGCAGGCCTTTCCGCCATCTCATCTTCCCTGTAAATACGCGGGCCTCATCCCACAAACCTGAAGAGAGGAAGAGATTATGAATGGTGCCCCCTCCCTCTACGAATAGCGACTGGATTTCACGCTCGTGCAGTATAGAGAGGAGGTGTTCAATAAAGTCCTCCCTGTCAAATTGCGTAACAATGGTGGTTGTTCCGGGAAACGATGCTCTGCTGTTCTCCGTTATCAGCAGCACCTCACGACCGCCGCTGAACACCCTGGCCTTACCACTCAGTTCGGCAGAGCGTGAAACTACTATCTTCAGCGGCTGCGGGCCGCCGCATAGCCGCACATTAAGCTGAGGGTCATCGGATCGTATGGTGGCACCACCGGCCAATATGGCGGCCTCGGCCGAACGCCAGCGATGCACCTCCACCCTCTCCTCTTCGCCTGTTATCCAGTTAATTTCCGGTGGGGTTCCCGGCTCTCTCTCCAAATCTATAAAGTGATCGCGGCTCATAGCCCATTTAAGAACGACATATGGCCTGCCCTTCTCATGAAATGTAAAGAAACGGCGGTTTAAATTTCGCGCCTCATCTTCACACACCCCTGTAATGACCT
This sequence comes from Bacteroidales bacterium, assembly GCA_007132995.1. Lineage (GTDB taxonomy): Bacteria > Bacteroidota > Bacteroidia > Bacteroidales > VadinHA17 > SLNP01. The sequence goes on from SLNP01000045.1 coordinate 34,504, forward strand.
TACATCCGGCCCTGCGAAGCATCTCAATGCCCCTTCCTGCCACCTTGCTGCTTGTATCGGTTGCTCCTGTAACAACAACAGGTATTCCCGCCTCTATTATTGCCTCAGCACATGGTGGTGTTCTGCCATAGTGTGAGCAGGGCTCCAGATTCACATAGAGTATCGATTCACGCAACACATCTCTCTCCTGAACAGACTCTATCGCCATCTTTTCGGCATGAGCCTCCCCTGCCCGCTTGTGATATCCGGTGGCTATAACCCTGTTGCGATGCACGATAACCGAGCCTACCAGCGGATTGGGCCAGGTCTCTCCCTCAGCAAGAAGTGCAAGGTCGAAGCACTGCTTCATAAACTCTTCATGCCCTTCTCTTTCCGGTATCTGCAAAACCATTAACTTTGAGCTCTGTGGCGGGGCATATGGCACGGAGCAGATATCTGCCCTCCTCCTCTGCCCTCTTCCCGGTTAATAATCTATTATGGCCACCAAGTTACAAACTATAGCCGATACCCGCAGAGTGCTGAAAGAAAAAGTGTCATCGATCTATCCCGGGGCAGAGGCGGGAGCGGTGGTGACCTATCTTCTCGAACATATAACAGGCCTCACCCCCCTCCGGCAGCTTCAGGAGGGAACCAGGACTCTCAGCAGGGAAGAGAGCGCGCTGCTTGCGGAGGCCTCTTCACAGCTTCTTGAAGGCTGCCCTGTTCAATATATTACCGGTTACAGCTGGTTTTCAGATCGTCGCATAGGGGTTAACAGGTCAGTGCTGATACCGCGTCAGGAGACAGAAGAGCTTGTTGTCAGAGCCGCATCGATTGCGGGTGATGATTTCGGCGGAACCATAATTGATCTCTGTACAGGATCGGGGGCCATCGCACTCTCTCTCGCTCTGGACCTTCCTGAAGCAGAGGTGTGGGCAACAGACATTTCGGTCGCCGCGCTCAGGGTGGCTGCCGCCAACAGTGACAGATACGGTGCAGGCATTAAACTGATAGAGAGCGACCTTTTAAGCGAAGATTTCACCCCCCTTCCACCTGCTGAAATTATTGTTTCCAACCCACCCTATGTGTCTCTCTCTGAGAAGAGGCATATGGCAGAGAATGTTACCCGCTACGAGCCGCCAGGCGCACTCTTCGTGCCCGACAGTGATCCGCTACTCTTTTACAGGCCACTTCTGAAGGCGATAGAGGTACTGCTTGTTCCGGGCGGATATTTCTGCTTCGAAATAAATGAGGCCATGGGCAGGGAGGCTGAGGCCCTCTTTAAAAAAGATTTTATAACAAACTGTTCAGTCTGGAATGACATCAACGGGAAAGAGCGATTTATCGAAGGGTTCAGAAGAGGGTGACGGCAGAGACCTCCATTCTGAGCTTCTGGCCAGGGCCATGAGGCTCTGCGCGTCGAGAGAGTACTCGGTACAAGATATTGAACTGAGGCTCAGAAAATGGGGTGCCCATTCGGGGCAGGTCACAGAGGCTATTACAGGCCAGCTTGTAAGAGAAGGTTATATTGACGAGGCAAGGTTCGCCTCAGCCTTCGTAAATGACAAGCTGAAGTATAACAGGTGGGGGCGGGTAAAGATAAGATACGGGCTCAGGAGCAGGGGTATAGATGATGATACCGCAGAGCAGGCCCTCTCAACCATTGATGAGAAGCTCTACAGAGAGATAGCTGAGAGGCATATTGCAGGCATACTCTCATCGGCAAAAACATCTGACCCGCGAGCCCTCTTCGCGAAGGTTGTCCGCTCAATGCAGTCAAAAGGCTTTGAATATCCGGTTATCAAAGAGATAACAGAAAAATTACTCGGGGGTTAATCGCTGTTAGCCGACCCCTAGCTCATAGAGAGTATCATCAGCCTGACCAGCGGATAGAAGGTTATAAGAGCCATAACTGACGACACCGCAATATCTGACAAAAGCACCACCCTGAAGAGAGATCTGCCACGCCGCTTAACCATTAGCAGTGCCGAAACGGCTGCCCTGATAAGCAGTTGCAGGGAAAAGAATAGAAACAGCACAGTAGAGTGGCTGTTCATTAAGCGTGCCTCATCAACCCTGCCTCTTACTATAAGGCTGAAAGCCCGCGACATACCGCACGAGGGGCAGGGCTCACCCAGCACCGCCTCATGTACACACTTTACAGCATAATACTCACCCTCCTCAGGGCTGTTAACCACAGCATAGAGAATAATCAGCACTATAACGGCCGCAAGGGCAATGTTGACCCTTATATATGGAGTTATCTCTCCGATAATACAGTATAATAGTGTATGCCTTTACACCCATACTTAAGGAGGAGTCATGGTATATACCGGCGCCGACACCTACCGGCCGCCACCCCCCTCCTCTTCTCTCTCATCTTCAATACCCTCAAGCTTCTCAAGCCTCTCCAGCCGCTCTTCCAGCTTCTCATGGTCAACCCTTGTACGAATCTCTACCCGGTCTCCATCATCATCTATGATAATAGATATTCCACCCCTGTCAATCTCTTGCCTTATCTTATCGGCAAGGTCTGTTATAGAGGTTCCGATACTTTCACCTATTCTGTCAGAACTCCTTCTTACCTCCGACAGCAGAGACCACTGCACAGTTCCGAGCGACAGGGCAATAACCCCGATTATAAGTCCGGCTATCAGCATGCCTCTGCCGCTGCTTACCCCACTTCGCGCAATGCCGAGAATGGCAAGCGACACCGCTATTATCGCAGGAATAACTGCCATAAGCCCTATACAGGGAATAACCGCCATCACGACAGCGACTATCGCAGTAACGAGGGCCGCCGTACCGAGACCATGCGACTGGCTCTCTCTTCTATCATCTCTCTCCATGATCATTAATACTTTGAATAACCTTTTTCTCTTCCGAGAGGATCTTAAGCAGATCCCTCTCTAAAGACTCCTCAGGATACTCAATGATGCGTCCGATCTCAACATTATTCCTGTAAATTATAAAAGTGGGTATCCTGAGAATATTGAGCTCCTCATAATTACCGACAGGAGCAACCCTGTTCAGGTCAACTCCCAGGTGTCTTACAGAGTCGCTCTCTATTCCTGTAAGTTCTGCAAGTTTCATAAACCGGGGAACCTCGCGGCGCGTATCACCACACCAGGTTCCCGATACTATAAGAACAGATATCTCTTTGTTAACCAATCTCTTCACCCTCTCTGCAACATCCTCTTCAGGTTTGTATGCTGCAAAGCCGGAGAGATACCAGCTATCATGCGGAGGCTCTTTAAACCTCTCCTCCTCAAAGTGCCCCAGCAGCCATGTTGAGGGGTCGAAGAAGTTTGTCTCAACCACCACATCGCGCTCTTGTGCAAGAAGCAATGGTGTGGCAAGAGTTAATACAGCCAGGGTAAAAACAATCTTTTTCATAACGCTATTCTCTTATTTTAAGCGGGACATTACCGGAAAGTCCGTCCACCGGTGGCCACAGCCATACGGCAGCCCGATGCAACCCCTCTCTTACGCTTGCCTGTTAACCCTCACAAATTACAACAAAAATCGGGAACAGCGGCCTGCGGCACAAAAAAAAGGGGCTGGAGTCTGCTACTCCGGGCCCCTTTGCAATATTGCTATAGAGCGGTTTTACTCCTCAGACCTGCTCTCTATAAGTATCTCAAGTATCTGCCTTGCCGCTTTGGCCACCGATGTTCCCGGGCCGAATATCGCAGCCACACCCGCATCATACAGGAACTGATAGTCTTGCGTCGGAATAACACCCCCGGCAATAACAAGAATATCGTCCCTGCCCTGGTTCCTGAGCTCTTCAATAACCTGGGGCACAAGTGTCTTGTGGCCTGCAGCGAGGCTGCTGACTCCCAGAATATGAACATCATTCTCAACGGCCTGACGGGCCGCCTCGCCGGGAGTCTGGAAAAGCGGGCCAATATCTACATCGAAGCCTATATCGGCATAACCTGTAGAGACAACCTTGGCTCCCCTGTCATGGCCATCCTGGCCCATTTTGGCAACCATTATTCTGGGCTGACGGCCCTCTATACCGGCAAATTCAACAACAAGTTTTTTTGCCACCTCGTAATCGGAGTCCTCTTTATATTCAGAAGAGTAAACCCCTGAAACTGTTCTTATCACCGCTTTATACCTCCCAACTATTTTTTCACATGCATTAGATATCTCCCCCAGTGTAGCTCTGTGCCTGGCGGCCTCAACCGCCAGCTCAAGAAGGTTGCCTTCCCCGGTTTTCACACATCTGGTTATCTGCTCAAGTGCCCTGGTACATGCCTTCTCGTCGCGATTGGCCCTAAGCTGGTCAAGACGCTTCACCTGCAACTCCCTTACGGAGCTATTATCAATCTCCAGTATCTCGAGCGGGTCCTCCTTCTCAAGCCTGTACCTGTTGGTTCCCACAATAGTCTGAATACCTGAATCGATACGGGCCTGTGTTCTGGCTGCGGCCTCCTCAATCCTCATCTTGGGCACCCCTGATTCAATAGCCTTGGCCATACCTCCAAGCTCCTCTACCTCCATAATATGATCCCATGCCCGGCGGGCTATCTGGTCGGTAAGGTACTCAACATAGTATGAGCCGGCCCAGGGGTCTACCTGGCGGCATATGGAGGTCTCATCCTGCAGAAATAGCTGGGTATTCCTTGCTATCCGTGCCGAGAACTCTGTAGGCAAAGCTATCGCCTCATCAAGAGCGTTGGTGTGGAGACTCTGGGTGTGGCCAAGTGCAGCAGCCATAGCCTCTATACAGGTGCGTCCGACATTATTGAACGGATCCTGCTCGGTAAGGCTCCATCCCGATGTCTGCGAATGGGTACGCAACGCCAGCGATTTCGGGTTTTTCGGATTAAACTGCTTCACAATTCCTGCCCATAGCAACCGCGCCGCCCGCATTTTGGCTATCTCCATAAAATGGTTCATCCCGATAGCCCAGAAAAATGAGAGTCGCGGAGCAAACTTATCTATATCGAGCCCCGATTCCATGCCTGTACGCAGATACTCCAACCCGTCAGCCAGAGTATATCCCAGTTCGAGATCGCATGTGGCTCCGGCCTCCTGCATATGGTATCCCGATATACTTATAGAATTGAATCTGGGCATATGCTCAGAGGTATATCTGAATATATCGCCAATTATGCGCATCGAGAAATCAGGAGGATATATGTAGGTGTTACGAACCATAAACTCCTTCAGGATATCATTCTGTATGGTTCCGGAGAGCTCCTCCAGTTTTGCCCCCTGTTCAAGTGCTGCCACAATGTAGAAGGCCATAATGGGCAGGACCGCCCCGTTCATGGTCATAGAGACCGACATCTCATTCAGGGGGATATTGTCAAACAGCGCCTTCATGCCATTTACTGTCGATATTGCAACTCCGGCTTTACCGACATCGCCAACAACCCTTTCATGGTCAGAGTCGTATCCCCTGTGGGTAGGCAAGTCGAAAGCAACAGAGAGCCCCTTCTGGCCGGCTTCCAGGTTGCGGCGATAGAAGGCGTTAGACTCTTCGGCCGTTGAAAAACCGGCATACTGACGAACCGTCCATGGCCTCATGGCATACATTGCAGAGTAGGGTCCGCGAAGATATGGGGATATACCGGCCGCATACTCAAGATGCTTCATCTTCGCAATATCTGAGGCGTCGTATGCGCCCTTCACCGCGATCTTTTCGGCCGTCTCCCATACCGGCAGGGCGTCGCTGCCTCCCCCGGGCTGATTGCCCTTTCCTGATTCTGCAGAGGCAATATTCTCAATATCCTTATAACTGAATTCGGGTCTCATATATAATTCTGTTTACATGTTCACTTCAAACTGCCACTCTTACCGGGTCTCCCCGCCCTCCTTATCCGCTTCATTAACAACCTGCAATAGTGATGGTAGCTGAGAGCAGCGAGGGCGCCGGTTCACCCGGCTCACACCACTGTTCATATCTTGTAATCTATTCCCAGCAGGCTGTGAAACTCCCTTAGAGTCTCAAGCACATTCGACCTTACGCTTATAAAATGGTTTACACCAATTTTACGGAGTTCATCGGCACACTCCGGCAGCCCTGCCACAACAACGACAGCCTTATCCTTCACCACTTCACACACCTGTGGTACCACCTCAGCATACTCCTCATCAGAGCTGCACACAACAACCAGTGAGGCTCCATCGCCAAGGGCAGCTTCCGCCCCTTCGGCACCACTCTTATATGGTCCTTTGCCAATTATCTCATAGCCTGCACACCCAAAGAAGTTGGCAGCAAACTGGCTTCGTGCCATTCTCATTTTCAGATTACCGACGGTAAGAAGAGATACTTTGGGTCTCTTCTCCATCTTCCCTGCCGCATATCTCAGCTTCTCAAACTCTTCAGCCCCCCGTATAATTCTCAGAGGCTTCACCTGCTTGCCCTCTATGCCATTCCCTTCACCGAAAAGCCTTTTGATATCGACTCTGTCACTCAGCTTTTCAGCCGACGAAGGATACTGATTGGTTCCGACGAATATCTCCTTGCGGCGGCCTATGTCGGCCACCCTTTTATCGGCCATCGCGGCCACCCTGTCCTGTATGAACCCCTCCCTGAGAGCCTTCAGGAATCCGCCCCTCTCTTCAACCTCAAGGAATAGCTTCCACGCCGAATCGATAAGCATTGCGGTAAGTTTCTCAATATAGTAGCTCCCCGCAGAGGGATCGGCCACCTTACCAAAGTAGGCCTCCTCCCTGAGCAGCAGCTGCTGGTTCCGCGCTATTCTCTCAGAGAAGTTGTCGGGAGTGGCAAACACCTTATCGAAAGGATCTACCAGAAGTGAATCGGTTCCTCCTATAGTTGCCGACATAGCCTCAGTCTGGGTACGCAGCATATTTACATAGGGATCGTAGGCCGTCTTGTTCCACTCCGTTGTTACAGATGCAATCTTCATACAGCAGCCATCTGTGTCTGCAAGGCCATATTTTTTCACTACGGTAGCCCATAGTGCCCTAAGGGCCCGCAGCTTAGCTATCTCCATAAAGTAGTTAGAGCCAATGGCGACGGTAAATCCCATTCCGGTAGCGACCCTCTCAGTGGCGATACCCCTGCCGGTAAGCTGAGAGAGATACTCATTACCGAGCGATAATATGAAAGCCATCTCAGTTACGGTATCGGCGCCAGCGTTATTAAAAGAGGCACCGTTCACCTGCAGCACCCTAAGCGAGGTCATCGGCGACGATTCGGAAAAGAGCGATGCCAGATAGTCTATCCCATCTTCAACAGGAACGCACAACTCGCCGTTAAGCATGAGTCGCCCCAACGGGTCGGCCTCTACCGAGCCTCGCAGCGAATCGCGCTCTACCCCCCGCTCCTTCAGAATGTTCTCCAGAATATGTATCAGCTCAAGCGCCCTCCCCTCTATGGCAAAGTTGAGTTCAACACTGTCTATGTCTATCCCCTCAAGAAGCAGAGCTATTGAGTCGTGAGTAACCGCCGTGGCGTCCTCAATTATGAAGCCCAGAGAGTCGATACCCTTCATCAGGATATCGAGTGCTTTGGCATTAGCCTCTTTGAAGTCGGTAACATTAATGTTCTGTCTCACCAGCCAGTTATTACCCCGGGCTCCTCCTCTCAGAAAGGGTGGCATTCCGGGCATAGTGCCAAGGTGTTTGAGATCTTTCAGGTTTTCGCTCCTATGGAAAGGCATCACTTCAAACCCCTCTCTGGTGCGCCACACTAGTTTCTTATTGAAATCTGCCCCCTTCAGGTCGGCTGTTATCTTCTCCATCCACTCTTCGGTTGTTACCGGAGCGAACTCTTTAAAGGTATCATCAAATCTATTCATAACTGTTCAGGGTTATCCCCGCAAATAAAAGAATTATCGGTACAAAAAAGCAATGTCTTTTGTCATATCGCCTTTCCTCTATATGTCGCCACCGCGCCCGAACTTCATCAGGTATGACCGTATAAAGCCGTTCAACTCACCGTCCAGAACTGCCGGCGCGTTTCCTGTTTCAAACCCGGTACGCACATCCTTTACAAGTTTGAAAGGGTGAAGGGTGTATGACCTGATCTGCGAGCCCCACTCTATGCTCTTTTTCTCACCCTCTATCTTTGCCTGTTCCTCCTTGCGTTTTCTCAGTTCCAGTTCATAAAGCTGCGATTTCAGTATTCGCAGTGCATTATCACGGTTTTTGCCCTGCGACCGCGTCTCCTGATTCTCGACAACCAGACCTGTAGGGTTATGTTTCAACCTTACAGCTGTCTCGACCTTGTTCACATTCTGTCCTCCTGCGCCGCTGGCGCGATAGGTATCCCACGACAAATCGGCAGGATTTATCTCTATCTCTATCTTCTCATCTATTATTGGTGATACAAACACCGATGCAAAAGTGGTCTGTCTCTTACCATGGGCGTTAAAGGGCGAAATACGCACCAGCCGGTGAACACCGCTCTCTCCTTTCAGGTAGCCGTAAGCCCTCTCCCCCTCAAACTCAAGCATAACCGACTTAACGCCAACCTCTTCGCCCGGCATGAAGTCAATCTCCCTCACCCTATAGCTGTTTCGCTCTCCCCATCTTATATACATACGCATCAGCATCTCCGCCCAGTCATTGCTCTCGGTGCCTCCGGCGCCTGCGTTAATCTTGAGAATTGCCCCCAGCACATCCTCCTCCCTGCCAAGCATATTACGCAGTTCGAGCGCCTCAACAATCCCGGTGGCTTCAGAGAAGAGCCCTGTAACCTCATCCTCTCCGGCCTCTCCCTCCCGGAAAAAATCGTACATCACCGAAAGGTCATCTATCGCCGCTGAAGCCTTTTCAAAGTCAGTGGTCCAGCTCTTCAGGGCGGCTATCTGCTTCATCAGCTCTTCCGCCTCAGAAGGGTTATTCCAGAAATCGGGCCTTCTCGTAACAGCCTCCTTCTCATCAATCTCCTTTATCTTGGCATCGATGTCAAAGATACCCCCTTAGCGCCTCCAGGCGCCCCGCAAGATCACTTATCTGTTCTGCTGTTACCATATTGAATTAACCTTTTCGTTAACAAAACCACAAAGATAGCAAAGATAATGGCAAATGAGTCTATCACCGCTGGCGCGGCCTCCGTGCAGGCTTACTCTTTCTGCCGCGGCTGCCGGAGCTGTAGCTATCTTTGCCAGGTTTACCGGTTTTGCGCCCCGTTAAGGCAGCCGGCTTCCTCTTCCCGGAGCCTTTCGGTGTCGATCTCTCAGGCTTGCCCTTTGGCAGAGCCCTTGAAGTGCCCTTTGAACCGCTTTTCGGTGCGCCCTTCGTACGGGCCTTTGGGGAGTCCTTTGGGTTGCCCTTTGAGGAGTCTTTTGGGGAGCCTTTTGGAGTGCCCTTTGCAGATTGGGACTTTTTTCTCTCTGTGGCGGACGATTTCTCTACCATGCTGTAGAGCACCCTCTTCTCCTCTTCTGTCAGATCTCTCCATTCACCCAGAGGCAGGCCCTTCAGATCGATGTTCATAATTCGCACCCGCTCAAGCCTTACCACCTCATAATCAAAATAGGCGCACATTCTGCGTATCTGCCTGTTCAGTCCCTGCACCAGAATAATCCTGAACCTGTTCACCCCCTCCTGTGTCACCTTGCACTTTTTGGTGGTAACACCGAGCATCGGCACACCATTAGCCATAGCGGCAATAACCTCTTCTGTCAGAGGCTTGTTGACAGTTACAATATACTCCTTCTCATGCTTATTGCCTGCCCGCAGAATCTTGTTTACGATATCCCCGTTGTTGGTGAGCAGTATCAGACCCTGAGAATCCTTATCAAGCCGCCCAATTGGGAAAATGCGCTTGCTGTGGTTTACAAAACTCACAATATTGTCACTCACCCTCTTTTCGGTCGTCGAAGTGACGCCAACAGGCTTATTCAGTGCAATGATTATATCATCTTCGGCCTCCCTCGGTGCCAGCTCAATACCATTAACCCGCACCCTGTCGCCCGCCTTCACCTGATCGCCCACAACAGCCCTCCGGCCATTGATAAAAACCACCCCATTTTCTATGAAACGGTCTGCCTCACGCCTTGAGCAGAGGCCACTGTCGCTGATAAACTTATTGAGTCGTATGGTAGTACCTTGCTGCATCGCTCCAAAACGCAAATATTACACTTTTTTCCGGCACAACCCTTCAGAAGCAACAAACCGGTTGCACAGAGCATTTACTCCGGCCTACCCTCTTTAGAGTGTACTAATCACCTAGCTAATATTGTTAATAGCCCCTCTAAGTTTGGGTTAGATGCATCATCTCTTTTTATAAGAGGCGCTAAGAGACTGCAAGGTTAAATCACCTCTTACTGCTTTCTGCGACAGGCAGCAGGTAGAAAAGATAAAGCTGATGGCCGATAGCTGATAGCTGACAGCTTCTATTCCACCTCTTGCCCCTTAGCCCCTTAGCACTTTAGCACTTTAGCACTTTATAATCCTATCTTGCCACCAGCAAAACAGCCCTGAAGAGCCGGAACGACTCAATAAAGTCCTGCTGAATAAACTCAACCGATCTGGGGCCGGAGCGCTCAACCCCGGGTATCAATTCCGCATTTTCCGCCTGGGCACTGTTTAGAAACTCTATCTCATACCTGTACGGACCGTTATGCCTGAGAGGAGATATCTGATTCCGCATCTCAATACCTCTGCGGGTATTATCCCTTATCAGCTTCTGTGCTTCAGATGGCACCAGGGTATTGGCTGCGGTACGGCCAATTGACTCTTTAACCACAGAGGTGACAACCTCGCCGCCAAGCATATCCCTTATCTGCTCACTAAGCGTCCTGTCGCCGGCAACCATAACCACCGGCACACCGAAATATCCGGCTATCATGGCATTTAGCTCAGTCTCTCCGACCTCTCTGCCATTCACCGTGAGTGAGTAGACAGAAGCCCCTGAGTAGGTATGGTCCAGCACCCCGTCGAACGAACCGGCTCTGGCGTGATAACCAATAAATATAACTGCATCGAATGTCTCATCTATACCCTGCATCATGCTGAGTGGCTTGGGCGATCCGGTTATCAGGCGCGCTGCAGGATTGAGCTCATGAGCCAGAATATTTCTCATACTTCCATGTGAGTCGTTAACAATAATTTCTGTAGCTCCGGCGTCAAGGGCACCCTGAATCGCGGCGTTAGCCTCTTCTGTAGCCCATCTGCGGGCCATGCCATAATCGCTGCCACCGGCAGACACCTGATCTCCTGCCACAACACCGGCAAGCCCCTCCATGTCGACAGAGATAAAGACCCTGATTCCCTGCCCCGCATTAAGGGATAATATTGAAACCAGAACTGAAACAGCGAAACATCCAAATAATTTTCTCATGGTCATTGGTATAAGTTTTATGGTTATGGTGCGAATTTAATAAATATTCTCTTTTTTCAGAGGGTACGGTATATCCGATAATCTGGTCCGGGGCAGCCGGACTATACATAAGGGCTAAACATTAGATGATATGTGCCGCAGCCCACTATGCATTATTGCTTCACAAGCTCTGTTATCAGAGGCGCCCTTTTACATCAAACTGAAACAGACCGGTAAAAAGCAATTTACCATTTGTAACCGCTTACCGTGAGAGTGCGCCGCTTATTGGTGCCGGCTCTTTACCAGACCCTGAACCCGGAAAAAGTGCCGGTGCCGGTCTGGGTGGCTGTACCGGTGCTTATAACCATGGTCACTGAATCGCCTGCAACCAGGCGCATTGTAATAGACCGAACTAATATATTTGATCCCCCAGATAGGTCAATAGCGATGTCTTCATACGGGTCTGAGTTATGATGTAACCTAACTTTTCTATCCCCACCTGAACCATCAGCCAGATAACTCACATTAAATGTATAAATCCCGGTTGCAGGAGCCGTAAACTCTCCGGTAGAGGAGTTGAAGCCACCTCCATCATTATACTCAATCTCCGTCGGGGTGAACACCACATCTGCAAGCTGAGGAGCATCCTCCGACACTGTCCTCTTAGCCCTGAAAGCTATCATATGCTCTGAAAAGTCCAGCCTGCTTTCATGATCGCCCTCTGCCACTACCAGCTCAGAACCCTCAATGGTCATTGAGGTTATGACCTCATCGGTAAGGGATGCGAGGCTTACACTGTTGCCGTTAAGTATTGTAAGCATATTGCTCTCTTCGTCAAAAGAGAGAGCCTGCGATATATCTACGCTGTTACCTCCCTGAATTGAGAGGGTACCGTTTTCACTGTTGTATTCCAGCTCCCTTGTCAGATTTACGCTATTGCCCCCGCTTAACGAAAGTTCAGCGGTAGAGGGATCGTAACTTAAAATCCTGTTCAGCACAACGCTGTTTCCACCATTTATCGTAAGGGCGCCACTCTCTTCATTATACTGAAGCACCCTTGAGAGGTCAACCTGAGAGGTGCTGTTGGTTATGCCAAGCTCCCGTGTGGCAGGATTCCAGAGCAGCGACTGCTCATCGGTATTGTCAAGATACTTTGACAGGTCAATATCTGTTGCTTCAGGATTATTCGAAATGCGCAGCAGGTTACCTGTCAGCACCAGATCCTGCGGTGGCCGGGTAAGACTCGACAGGTTAACTGTATTTCCCCCTGAGATACTGAGATTTTGTCCTTCGAACGAAAGCTGCTGATCGTTAGAGGCGGGATCGCCCGGAGGGCCCTGTGGCCCCGGAGGGCCTTCCGGCCCCTGCGGACCGGGATGTAGCGACTGCAGCGCAAAAAGGGCGTAGGGTACTGCCATAAACTGCATTGTACCCATATTGGTAAACTCATTGAGGAACCTCACCTCGACCTTCAGGAAGTGGTCTCCGGCTCCCCAGTCAACAGCGGCTACAGATTCGGCGGTTCCCCCGACAGGAGTTCCGGAACCGATAACCAGCGAGAAGACCCCATAGCGCGAGGTTTTGACCTCCTGGTGCAGCTCCTGGTAAACCACAGGCCCAAGGGGGTTATTGACTATAACAGAGAATCTCACATCTATCTCCCTGTCTGTCAGCTCCCTGCCCGCATCATCGCGGGCTACAGCCTGATAGTTGATGCCAGCGGGAACCGTCTGCCCCGAAAGCCCGGTAACAACCGCCGCCAGCACAAAAGTCACTATTCCCTTAAAAATAATATCCCTCATAACTGATTCTCTTAATAATCTGTCAAATCTATTTCAAAGATCTCTCCGGTCAACCGGATACAGGGATGCGCCAACACACACCCCATTCTGCAGGCACCTCAAGCTCATATAAGCAATATCCTGAACGAGCGGTCAATTTTGCCTTCATGGCAGCGAACCCTTACAATATGAAGACCTTTTACCCTGTTGCGCACCTCAAGCTGATGAACATGGAAATGGGTTTCGGTAAAAGAGAGGCGGTGATTGTACACCAGTATGCCTGCCATATTATATATCTCGATTATATAGTCTCTTGCACCCTCGCTGAAAACCCTGATATTAAGATGGTACATGGCAGGATTGGGATATACATTAACTCCGCTTCCCGGTGGCTGTTCAACCGGCCTGAAACGCAGCCGTGGCTGCTGAAACCCCTGTGTCAGATCCCGGTTACCCTCTGAAAAGTGCAACACAGCGGTCTCGCCAACAGTCTGTGAAAGGTGAATTCCGGATATAGCTGTTACTCCGGCTGCAGGAACCATAACCCTGTGCGACAGGTGAAGCCCGTTCTGAGCCGTAGCCGGTATACAGACAAAGAGTGCAGCAGCAGCAATTAATCCCCTTCCCGCAATCAATATATGCCTTAATCTGCTCATTGGCACAATATCTGGTGCGCCGGCAAATAAGTTATTCGCTATTTTTGCAGCAGATAACGGCCCGGCGCAACTGCCAAAAATAGCAAAAATGAGAAGAATAGCGCCAATAGTCTTAAAATTTGAGCATTGCAGTGTCTCCACTTATTGAATCATATCAAAAGGAGCTGACAGAAGCGGGTGTTGACGAGGCAGGCAGAGGCTGTCTGGCCGGGCCTGTGGCGGCAGCTGCCGTGATACTGCCCGCCAACCATTCAGTTGTGGGGCTGAATGACTCAAAGAGTCTGACACCAAAGAGAAGAGAGCATCTAAGAGAGAGTATCCGGTCTGCCGCTCTCTGCTGGCATGTTGCCTTCATAGGCAACGATACCATAGATGAAGTAAACATTCTTCGTGCCACATGGATGGCCATGCATGAATCTATTGCTGCACTAAAACCACAGCCCCGGTTCATAATCGTTGACGGCAACAGTTTCATCCCCTACGGCGATATTCCCCACAAAACTATTATTGGAGGTGACGCCCTATATGCCTCAATCGCGGCCGCCTCGATACTGGCCAAAACCTTCAGAGATCAGTTTATGGAGCAGATAGATCTTGAATATCCTGAATATGGCTGGAAGAAAAACAAAGGATACCCTACCAAAGAGCACCTGCATGCAATATCCAGATATGGGTTAACCAGATATCACAGGAAGAGCTTTGGCCCTTCCGGAAGGCAGCTTTCATTAGGCATATAGCTATAAGCGGAAGGGCGTTGTGATCATGCAGTGCCGCACCCTCACTCTGCACAGATGGCAACAGAGAGATCACTCTCCATTATGACAGGTTGTAGTGGTATGGCCTCCTATTGCACCGGCAATCTTTCAGCGCCCCTCTTTCTGAAATAATGCAGATAGCACACTGAGCCACTTTTTACTATTTTTGAGCCACAAAAGGTGCTGCCTTTAAGGTAAGGCACCCCTTTTCGGTAGAGAAGAGAGATCTGTTATGGCTAAAGAGATAACAATATATACCGATGGTGCTGCAAGGGGCAATCCCGGTCCCGGCGGATATGGTGTCGTTCTTAAATCCGGAAGACACTACAGAGAGCTGTCAGGAGGATTTGAATGCACCACCAACAACAGGATGGAGCTTCTGGCAGTAATTAAGGGTCTTGAAGCCCTCAAGTTGCCTGGAAGCGATGTAACCGTATATACAGATTCAAAATATGTGAGTGACGCTGTCAACAAGGGGTGGCTTGCCGGTTGGGAGAAGAGTAATTTCAAAAAGAAGAAGAACATCGATCTGTGGAAGATGTTCCTTGAGCTCTACAGAAAGCACAATGTACGCTTTGTCTGGGTCAAGGGGCACTCAAATATTGAGGGTAATGAGCGGTGCGACAGACTGGCGGTAGAGGCCTCCAGACAGCCATCGCTACCGCCCGACGAAGGCTTTATGGCAGACCCGCAAGGGCAGTAATTACCAGAGGCACACCATCACTGCCCCATAAGAGATGGAAAAGCCGAAGCGACACCTCCGACCCACTCCCGGGTTTCTCCGGCAGCGGCAAAACAGCCCGGCAGGGTATGACGCTCCGCGCCTCTCAGACCGGCAGGTGCAAAAAAAAGATATATTTGTTGTGAGAAAAGATACTCTCTATGAAGCAGCTTTTTATTCCAGGGGGCGATATAACCCCCGAAATATTGTTCAATCCCGACTCCTGGCAACTGGCAATAAGAGGCAGATCTGCTCCGGAAAATGCCAGAGAGATATACCTTCCTGCTGTCGAATGGCTGAACAGTTTGCTTAACAAGGTATTATCCGGCCATAACATCCCTGACCAAATCAGCCCCACTCTCACCGTTTCCCTTGACTATTTCAACTCAACATCGGCTAAGTTCATATACGACATCTTTATGTTGCTCGGCAAGCTGCAGAAGCACATCAAAGAGGTTAGCGTGATATGGGTTTTCGACCCCGATGACATCGACATGAAAGAGGCCGGAGAGGAGCTCGCCTCGATGGCAGGGCTCAGCCTGGAACTCAAAGAGAAGGGAGAGCACTCATGAGGGGTCAGCCGGAGCTATATGAAACCCTCAGGAGCCTCAGGATAGAGTACGAGTACTATGAACATCCTCCGGTACCAACCATTGAGGCGGCGCTCGAACAGTGGCGGGACTTCGATTCGGGCCGCTGCAAGAACATATTCTTCCGCAACCACAAGGGCAATCGCCACTATCTTGTCATTCTCGACCACCGTCAGCAGCTGAATATACATGATCTTGAGCAGCGGCTGCGACAGGGTAAGCTGACATTTGCATCGGAAAAGAGGCTAATGAAGTGGCTCGGACTTGCTCCCGGTTCTGTCTCTCCCTTCGGGCTTATAAACGATACCGAAAAGCATGTGCACCTATTCATCGAAAAGAGTCTCCTGAATTTCGAGCGCCTCGCCTTCCACCCAAATGTCAACACAGCATCGCTGGTTATCAGCACCAAAGATCTGATACGATTCCTGGACCACCACGGTAACAGCTACGAATTCCTCGATCTGGGCGCCTGAATTGTAGCCCCGCCTTACTGTTTCACTGAAAAAAGTGTGTGTTTATGCAGCGCTCCGGGAAAAAGTGCGTCTTATCTCTGGTACCAAACCGAAAAAACCATAAATCGATGAGGCAGCTATTCACTGCTCTGCTTCTTGCAGGAACACTGTTTTCTGTGACTCTGAGTCTGGCAGCACAGCAGAATGGGAAAAACAGCTATAGGGCGACGCGTATTACCACACCACCGGTAATCGACGGAAATCTCGATGATGAGGCGTGGCGGGCAGGCGTCTGGATGGGTGGATTTACGCAGTTTGAGCCGCATAACGGACGGGAGGCGACGCAGAGAACGGAGTTTATGATTCTGTACGATGATGATAATATATATGTGGCTATCAAGGCGTTCGACAGCGCGCCCGACAGTATCGTGAGTCGGCTGACCCGCCGTGATAATGTCGATGGCGATTTTGCAGGGGTGGCGTTCGACAGCTATCACGATGGTCGCACCGCCTTTATGCTGGCACTCAGTGTCGGCGGGGTGAAGCTCGACCAGATGATGACCAACGACGGCCATGATGAAGATGCCACCTGGGATCCGAACTGGTACGGCAGAACATCGGTCAACGACGGCGGATGGGTGGCCGAAATGCGTATACCCTTTAGCCAGCTGCGCTTCGAAAGCGACTCCGACGGGGTGTGGGGCATGCAGGTTTTCCGCAGCATATACCGGCATAACGAGCTAACATTCTGGCAGCCTATACCGCGCGATGCGCCGGGACTGGTGCATCAGTTCGGACTGCTGGAGGGGCTGGAGAATATTGAGCCGCGGAAGGTTTTCGACATAACCCCCTACAGCGTAGCGTCGTTCAGGAGGTATCCGTCGCAGGCAGGTAACCCCTTCGCCGGTGGCCGCGATGCCGGCTTTAACGCAGGTGTTGATGCCAAAATAGGGGTAACCAACAATCTTACCCTCGACCTAACCATCAATCCCGATTTCGGACAGGTTGAGGCCGATCCGTCGGAGGTTAACCTTACCGCCTTCGAAACATTCTTTCAGGAGAGAAGGCCCTTTTTTGTGGAGGGGCGCAATATTTCGAGCTTCGCTCTGGGCATCGGCAACGGAGGCATCGGTCATGACAATCTCTTCTATTCGCGCCGCATCGGCCGACGGCCACAGGGCCACCTGGCGCTACCCGACGGTGCATCCGCCGATATACCGAAGGCCACCACCATACTCGGAGCGGCCAAACTGACAGGCAAAACGGAGAAGGGGCTCTCAATGGCGCTCATCACCTCGGTAACAGCAGAAGAGAAGGCCACCATCAGCAGCGAGGGAACCGAAACCACCGAAACGGTCGAACCACTAACCGCTTATACCGTAGGACGGCTGCAGAGAGACCTGAACGGTGGCACTACCATCATCGGAGGTATGTTCACAGCCGTAAACCGCAGGCTTACACCCTCTGTTGAAGATCTGCTACACAGCTCAGCCTTCACCGGTGGTGTCGATTTTACACAATATTTCCGGGAGAAGACATGGATGTTCAATGTGAATGCAGCCTTCAGTCATATGAGCGGCAGCGAGAAATCCATGATAGCAACACAGCGTTCCTCGGCACGGTACTTCCAGCGACCCGATGCCGATCATCTGGAGCTCGATTCGCTGCGAAGATCGATGACAGGCAGCGGCGGCAGGGTTCAGGTAATGAGACAGGGTAACAGCAATTGGTACCTGCTGTCGGCGGTGGTATGGAAAACGCCATCGTTCGAGATAAACGATATAGGCTACATGCGTGAGGGCGATAATATAATTCAGCTGGTGGCAGCCGGATATAACCAGTGGGAACCCAAAGGGATATACCGGAGCTACTACCTCAACTTCAGCCAGTACAATGTATGGAATTTCGGAGGCGATTATATGAGCACCGGCTTCAATCTGGGGGGTGGTATGACCTTCAAAAACCACTGGAACATCTGGGGCGGTGGTGAGGCAAACCTCACCAGTCTCTCGGCAACAATGCTGCGCGGCGGTCCGATGATAAAGGTCAGTCCATCGATCAGCTCATGGTACGGTGCGGGCACCGACAGCAGGAAGAGGGTTGTCTTCAGACTGAACGGGGGATTTAATGCGGGACTCGAAGGTAGATTCTCATCGGTGCGTTTGGCGCCGGGGATAACATGGAAACCTGCCGACAACATGACAATGAGTCTGTCGCCCTCATGGTCGGAGTCAACAAACCAGCTTCAGTATATCGGCCGCAGGAGCTTTGAGGGTGATGATCGCTACCTCTTTGGCACCATCCGACAGCAGGTGGTTAGCATGTCGCTGAGGGTGAACCTCAACCTCACCCCCGACCTTACACTGCAGTACTGGGGACAGCCATTTATTGCCTCAGGAGAGTATTCGGAGTTCAAGCGCATAACCAATCCGCTGGCCGACAGCCACAGCGATCGCTTTGAGATATTTCCCGGTGAGAGAGTAACCCTTGTCGATAACCGATACCGTATCGATGAGAACGGCAACGGCACGGTCGACTACCAGTTTTGGAATCCCGATTTTAATGTAAAAGAGTTTCTTTCAAATCTGGTACTGCGCTGGGAGTACTCTCCCGGCTCAACCCTCTTCCTGGTATGGAGTCAGACACGCTCAGGCTTCGATCAGGAGAGTCTTTTCACTCCTGTTGCCAA
>SLNP01000004.1 GCA_007132995.1 Bacteroidales bacterium
TCTGCTGCGCAGCCCTCAAACAGTAACGCTAACCGTATATCATATTTGTATCATACTGCTATTGCTGCCCTCCGATCAGACTCTTACCCCGAACCCGCTTAAGGCCAAATATAATCGACTCTCTGATTACGCAGAACTTCTAATGAGACAGGTCTGTCTTACATGTTCGCAACACAGCCCGTGATAAGAGAACCTGCACATTATGCATGATAACCACACAACCAGTGCTGGGGGTACGCATGCATTTTTTCCCGAAACATCTTAAAGCTTTTTTTAGTGCGAGCGCAGCGAGCACGCTAAACTCCTCAACTTCTAAACCATTAAACCCTAATCAAATAACCGTATAACCGAATAACCATCACTAAGATAGTTGCATGCAATCGTTTACCGGCCGGAGGCGACAGCCGACGGCACCAATGACCAGTCACCAATCACCAATTACCGGCGAACGCAGTGAGCATTTCTCTCCGCTCTACGCTTTACGCTGCGAGCTGCGACAGCAGCGAGCCCATGCCCTATGCCCCATGCCCTATGCCCTATGCCCTATGCCCTATGCCCTATGCCCTATGCTGCGAGCTGCGCCAGCAGCGAGCCATCGGGCGTCAGCCCGTGAAGCGAGCACCAACAAAAAGGGGGCATTCCTGCTACGGAACACCCCCTCATTATTAATAATTATGTGACAGGGAATTGTTTATTTACTGAAGGCTCTTCCCAATCTCAATAACTTCGGAGAATACCCTGTTGAAATTGCCACCCCATATCTTCTCTATATCACTTTTACTGTATCCGCGGCGTACCAGCTCAATGGTAATATTCTGCATATCTGCAACAGATCGTACACCTTCGATTCCGCCTCCGCCATCGAAATCAGATCCTATTCCTACATAGTCAACGCCAATAAGCTGCACAACATGATCAATATGATCTACGGCATCTTTCACGCTGGCCACCTTCCTGAGCTCTGATCTTGCAGCCCTTATCTCATTATTCATCTCGCTTCTCTGCTCTTCTGTCAGCTCTCCCTGCCCGGCAATTTGAGAATATTTCTCCCTTATCCCGGCGATTCTTTCATCGAGCTCCGGATTGGGTTCGGGCGATATCAGGAAGCCACTAAGCAGGCATATTTGAATAACGCCTCCATTATCTTTGAGAGCCAGTAGCATCTGATCATCAATATTTCTTGGATGCTCCCTTAAAGCCCTCACACTGGTGTGAGAGAGTACTACCGGTGCCTTTGTTACCTCAAGCACCTCATAGAATGTGTCATCGGAAGAGTGGGAAAGGTCAATCATTACTCCAAGCCTGTTGAGCTCTGCAATCACTTCGCGTCCAAAATCTGAGAGGCCTCCATGCTCCGGGCCACTCCTGTCTGTAGCGGCATCAGCTATCTCGTTATTACCGTTATGAACCAGACCCAGGTATCTCATACCCCTGTTGTAGAACTCCTCCAGTCTGTTGATATCTGTTCCTATGGGGTAGCCATTCTCCACCCCTATAAACATAGCTCTTTTACCTTCATCCCTGAGCCTGTAGGCATCTTCGGGAGTGAGAGCCAGTCCGATTTTATCGCTATTGGCCTCTACAGACTCATGAAGCATATCAAATATTTCATGGGCGGTACGATATGCCCTTTCGGTCGACTCCTCATCGCGGCTACCCTGCCCCAGATAAACTACAAACCAGGCAGCATCAAGCCCACCCTCTATCATTCGTGGAATATCTACCTGTCCGGCATCGTTACGCTCGCCTATATCCAGGCCTCTGCGCATAAGTATCGGGGTATCCACATGTGTATCTACTGTAAGAACCGAGGCGTGTATCTTTTCAGCCTTTCTTACTATTCTCTCTTCTGAATCGACACATCCTGCCAGCAGAAGAAGGGAAGCTACAAGTGCAAAATAAATTCTCATGATATATGGTATATTAGGGTTAAGACCGCTAATATAGCCATTGAGGGGGTAACAACAACCTATATTGGCACTATTATAAAGCAGATAGTGCAATAAAAAATGTTACACTGCTGTTAAACAACCAATAAAAAAGAGAGGTCTGTTACAGCTTGACAACCCTGTACACATTGATATGTGCCCCCTGTTGCAGGCGGAAAAAGTATAATCCGGAGGGAAGGAACTGCAAGTTGACCTCAACTACTGAGACTCCGGCACCTACCATCTTGTTTATCACGATTCTGCCCTGAGAGTTAATAACAGAGAGCCGCATCTCTCTTTCAATGGGTGAACTGAAGGCAAGCCTTACTATCTCACTTGCCGGATTGGGGTATACCGTTGCGGTAATTTCAGTAGTTATAGTCTCAATGATGTGTGTAATCAGTAGCTTGCTCTGAAACCCATGGGCAAGAGATATAGAGCCATCTTGCGAAACATAGTTTGGTATTATTGTCTCACCCAGGGTCCAGCTTAAAGAGAGAGAATTGTCTGTTGAGGTATTGAAATCGCCTGCGGTTGATACCACCTCAATCTTTTGGGCATTGAGGGCCAGAGAGAGGGCCGCTGCCGTTACAATAATGACTATCCTTTTCATGAGCCAGACAATTTGGGCGACTCCCCTTATGTGAACACACTATGCTCCGGGTATCAGTCAGCGGAGTTCAGCCGGATTGAACAGAGAGTGTAAATATATGATAATTCAGTTCAAATGTCAACAGGCAGCGGGAAGGGACGACGGAAATAACAGACCTTAATTGACCAATATGGCTAAAGGTGTGACGAACTGCTGGCATATGAGTGTAAGCGATTTGGTTTTCAGGCAGGCCATCCGAGAGGGGAAAAAGTTGCTACCTTTGTCTCCATATCAGCCGCTATCTGGTGAGATACCATGACGATGGAACCGGTTTTACATCACATTGACAGAGATGCTGCAACTGTTGGCAGAAAAGGTCATTACCTTATCACAGCTCTTTCATCGGTATCGGGAGTGATGATGGGTCTGGTATGGTACGGAGATCTGCCAGGCCTGCTTCTTCTTGTGGCCCTGGTACCACAAATTATTCTTGCAGAGCTTACGCCGTATGTAAGCGGTGGCCGGTTTGGCAACAGGACTCTTTTTATCAGGCTTCTACCCGGCATGTTACTCTTTAACACCATATCGCTATTCTGGCTCAGGATATCGGGATGGCCGCTGATGGTTACCGCCATAGCCGGCAACTCATTCATAATGGCCTTTACCTTTTGGGTTGCATGGCTTTTAAAGCATAAGATGAGGTCGGCAAGAGTCTTGATACCGCTTACCGTTTTATGGACAGCAATGGAGTATCTCACCGGTGAATTGCATATACTTTCGCCCTGGCTCAATCTCGGTAATGGCATGGCGGCAGAGATATCACTGATACAGTGGTATGAATACACCGGTATACACGGAGGAACCATCTGGATATTGCTATGCAATTACCTTATTGCGGAGACTATACTACTGTTTGTCAAAGCCGGTCGCGGCAACCTGCCAGGTCAGTTGCGAGCCATCTCGTACCGTCTGGTTACTCTTCTGTTACTTATCATCACCCCCCCGGCAATATCGATAATGATCGACAGAGATGATAGTCCGGAAGGCATTGCTTCTGCAGATATCCTGATAGTCCAGCCAAACATTGATCCGTGGGAGGAGAAATTTGATATCCCTTTCTATGAGCAGATGAGACTTATAGCCTCAATGGCCGGGAATCACAGCGATAGTTCTACAGCATGGGTTATTACCCCTGAGACCGCCATAGCCGAACTGATACCACTGAGCCAGCTTGACGACCGGAATCATTTTAAAGAGATATATGAGCTGCTCGACCTCTTTCCCGATCTTCAATTCATCGGAGGTGCCACCACTGTAAGTGACAAACCCCTCTATCACAATTCGGCTATACTCTTCAGTCGTGACTCAGCTCATCAGGTATATCACAAGTCGAAATTGGTACCCGGCATAGAGCGTCGTTTTGATGGGATCTCATCTTTTCTGCAGCGCCTCTTCCCCGACCTCGGGGGTTTGTCACCGGGCTATACAGGGCAGAAAGGTGTAACCAACTTCACCGACAGCATCAGTGGTGTTGCAGTTGCACCGGTCATCTGCTTTGAATCGGCTTTTGGCGGTCATGTGGCACGGTTTGTAAGGGATCGGGCAGGTTTTATCGCTGTCATTACCAATGATGGATGGTGGAAAGGCACCAGGGGTTATCAGCAGCATCTTAGATACAGTCAGCTCAGGGCGATAGAGACCAGGCGTATGGTGGCCAGAGCATCCAACACCGGTATTTCTGCCATAATAGACAGAGATGGCACCATTCTTACATACCTACCCTGGATGGAACGGGGAGTAATATCAGGAACTGTAACCATTTACGATGACATCACCCTCTTTGTAAGGTATGGCAATATAGTCGGCCGCATGGCCCTGGCGGTATCGGTATTCCTTATAGCCATCTACCTTATTGCCATCCCGCTTAGAGATAAAATCGGTTAAAGTGATCGTCCTGCCTGCCACTTTTAGCGAGAGAAGCGCTCCAGTCCGTCATCAAGCCAATCGATAAAAGCCCTGACATCGAGATCGTGCTGACGGGGTTCATTGAGCGGATTACCATCGTGGTCAACAATAACATAGAGGGGTATGGCATTGGTCCCAAACCGGGTTATGGATATATCCTGGTTTATCTGACCGATGGTTCTTTTGACCCTTCCGTCAAATTGTGATACGACCCACTCCTCTTCGGGAAGTCTGGTACGATCATCAACATAGAGTGCAACGATGACAAAATTTTCCCGGAGCCTTCTCAACACATCGGGGTCAGACCATACCCTGGCCTCCATTTCCCGGCAGTTGCTGCAGGCATGGCCGGTGAAGTCAAGCAGCAAAGGTTTTCCCTGTTCCCGGGCGCACTGCAACCCCTGCTCCAGCTCAAAGTAACCGTTAAGGCCATGAGGAAGAGTCAATATATCTCCGAAGCGGGGCTCATAGCAATTATCACTTAGGCCCTCTGCAACAGGGTCAATATCACCACCGGGCCCATACTGCCCAGAGTGACTTCTTATGATGTTTCCGATATTAAAACCCGACTTCTCAGGTGGGGGCAGAAGCCCTGACAACCCTTTGAGAGGAGCACCGAACAGACCGGGAACAAGATATATAGCAAAGGTAAACGATGCTATTATCAGGAGCAGCCTGAATACCCCAACAGACTTAATGTCAGAGTCATGGGAAAACCTTATTTTACCCATAAGGTACAGACCGTTAAGCAGTGCCAGCACTATCCACACAGATATAAAGAGATCGCGGCTTATAAGGTTAAGGTGGTATACAGAATCTATAATGGATATAAACTTGAGGCTGAAAGCAAGGATAATAAAGCCAAGTACCACCTTTACCGAGTTTAGCCATCCGCCAGAAGCAGGCATCTTTTTAAGGGCTGACGGGAATATGGCCAGAAGGGTAAACGGCAGGGCAAAAGCAGTTCCGAATCCCAACATACCGATGGTTGGCCTCAGCACATCGCCCGTTGCAGCCTCTACTATCAGCGCCCCTACCAGAGGTCCGGTGCATGAAAAAGAGACCAGCACCGTTGTGAGTCCCAGGAAGAAGGCTGCCGCCACGCCCCCTTTATCAACCTTCGAGTCGGCACTGCTGATCCATCTGTTGGGCAGAACAATATCGAAAGCACCGAAGAAAGAGGTTGCAAAGGTTACAAAGAGTATAAAGAATATCAGATTAGGTATCCAGTGGGTACTTAGCGTCTGGGCGAAGCCCGCTCCTGCACTTGTAAGGGAGACGATGATACCGGGCAGCGTATATATTGTAAGAATCGACAGCCCGAATACAAGCGCATTGGTCAGAGCCTCTCTTCTGCTTTTGGTGCTGCGTGAAAAGAATGCTATAGTCATTGGAATCATCGGGAAAACACATGGAGTAAGTATTCCGGCGAAGCCGAAAAGCATAGAGAGGAAGAAGAACCCGGTAAGGCCTCTGCGGGACTCTCTCTCAGCATCAGGGTACTCTGTTGCCCCAATCCCGATTTCGAAATCCCGGTATTGGGGTGGGGTGCACTGCGAGTCATCACATGCCATATATTCGACTGTTCCGCTGACTGTAAAAGAGTCGGAGAGTCCTCTTATGCGTTGAATAAAGTGGGCTGTACCGGCATAATATACAACATCCATCTCGAAGCCCTCATCATAATAGTCTATGGGCTCTCCCTTCTCTGTAAGTTCACCCAATACCTCAAAATGATCTGTATCGGTAAATGATACAGAGGTGGGTATAGGGCCTCCGTCATCCAGTTCAGAAGAGTATATATACCAGTTATCATCGACGATAGCTTTAAGTACTATATTATACTCATCTGCTCCTACCCTCTCATATGAGAACTCCCATCTTACCGGATCAAGTATCTGTCCGCCAAGAGCTATTGTCATCATCGCCAGGGAGCAAACAGCAATTAACTTCTTCATTCAGCTATTGGTTTTTGTGGTTGCCTCTTGCATTGCCAGTGGTCACTCTGTCAAAGGCAGAGCGAGATATTCAAATATATGGAATAGGTATGTTGTGACAATAGATCAACATATGTATATATGTCACTATGTGTATATACAGTGAGCATATTGCTCATTCTTGAGTTGTGGCAGGCCAATTACTTCCCCACTGGCGAACCGGGACTGTTTACGGCGTCACACCGGTAGCAGTGACAGTCCGTACCGCAGTTCAGTCAATATCTATCTCGTTATCGTCTGTGTCAAAAAACCGGTACTCAAGCATATTGTACGAGGGTACGGGCACCACCTTTATGATAACTCTGTATTTCCTCTTCCATTTGAATGCGAGAGAGACGATACCTTTTGTCATATAGGCTGCCACAAAAGGGTGTAGCTTCAGTACCAGCTTTTTAGTCTTAACTATGGCAATAGTCTCCTTAAGCTTGCTCTCTATCTCGTCTGTCAGCAGCAGGGTCGATTCCACCTCCCCTTCTCCGCGGCATACCGGACACTTCTCACTGGTAACGATATTCATTTCCGGCCTCACCCTCTGGCGTGTTATCTGCATCAGACCATATTTACTGAGAGGGAGTATATTATGCTTTGTTCTATCTGAAGACATCAGCTCTTTCATCTTTTCAAACAGCAGGTTTCTGTTTTGCGCCTGTTGAAGGTCAATAAAGTCTATCACTATTATGCCGCCCATATCCCGAAGTCTTAGTTGGCGGGATATCTCTTTGGCGGCAGCAAGATTCACCTCCAGTGCCGTTGTCTCCTGGTCGTTATCGCCTCTCGATCTGTTACCACTGTTCACATCTATCACATGGAGTGCTTCGGTGTGCTCAATTATCAGATAGGCACCATGCCTGAAAGAGACCGTCTTTCCAAAAAGTGATTTAACCTGGCGGGTAATGCCGAAGTGGTCCATCAGAGGTTCGGCACCTCCATAAACTTTAACTATCTTCTCTTTCTCAGGGGCTATCTCTCGGATATATCGCCTTATCTCTGCTGCAAAAACCTCATCGTTAACCTTAATACTGCTAAAGGTTCCGTTAAGCATATCACGCAGAAAGGCAGTGGTTCTGTCAACCTCACCTATCAGCAATTTCGGGCTACTGATATCTTTTCTGATGGTAGAAAAGGCTGCTTCCCATCTTTTAACCAGTTCGCGGAGCTCTCCGTCAAGGGTTGCTACCATTTTCCCTTCAGCTACGGTTCTTACAATGACACCATAGTTTTTTGGCTTTATGCTCTGTATAAGAGTCTTAAGCCGCTGCTTCTCATCAGAGCTCTCAATCTTGGCAGATACGGAGACCTTGTCAGAGAATGGCATCAACACAAGGTTTCTACCGGCTATAGATATCTCAGAAGAGAGTCTGGGTCCCTTAGTCGAAATGGGCTCTTTAGTCACCTGCACTATAACTGTCTGACCCGATTTAAGAACATCTTTGATTTTACCATCCTTATCAATATCGTGTTCCATTCTCATTTTATGAAGAGGAGGAATCCTTCCCCGCTTCTGAACTGCGAGGTTGTAATAGCTGTGCAGTGACCGCAATTGCGGCCCCAGGTCAAGATAGTGGAGGAATGCGTCACGCTCGTATCCGACATTTACGAACGCAGCATTTAGCCCGGGCATTATCTTTCTTACACGGCCAAGGTAAATATCACCGACAGAAAAGCTGTGTGTACGCTTCTCTCTGTTCAACTCTGTCAACTGCTTGTCTTCAAGCAGGGCTATAGTAACTTCCGATTCGGTGACGTCTAATATCAGCTCCTTGCTGACGTCTGAATTTGTTACCATGAATATTTTGCTAATATGTATACTCTCCGCATAATATACAATGAACCTAAAGACCTTGCGGTCTTTAGGTTCATTGTATTAGGCTTTTTCGGGCCACTACGCTATTTCTTCTTCTTGTGTCTGTTCTTACGAAGCCTCTTCTTTCGCTTGTGAGTGGCCATCTTATGTCTTTTTCTCTTCTTTCCGCTCGGCATAACTTTTTCTACTTAACCTTGTCCTTAACTTGATTTACAAATGATTTCGCCGGCTTAAAAGCAGGAATGTTATGAGCCGGAATAATGATAGTGGTATTCTTTGAAATATTTCTTGCGGTCTTTTCTGCCCTTTTCTTAACGATAAAGCTGCCGAAACCCCTTAAATAAACATTGTTACCAGCGATCATTGAGTCTTTAACAGTTTCCATAAAGGATTCAACAGTCTTCTGTACTGCCACCTTTTCAATACCAGTATTTCTGGCAATTTCATTTACGATGTCTGCTTTAGTCATTGTGTTCTATTTTTTAATTATTCGACAAAATCAACCAACTTCAATATTCAACTGTGCAAATATATAATATTATTTCGGTTACAACAGCCTCTATTCTATATTTTTATTTTTTCTCTCTCCTTCCGGGGCGCCCTTCAATCTCTTCGTTTGTTTCGCTCTACTGCACCTCTTTATCTGAACATATTCAATAACCGCAAAGTGGGTTTGTCTGCCTGACTGATCCCCTTTTGTATCGTAAACTCTTTTTTTTACCTTTACAGCATCAGGAAACAACCTGTGTTAAAACAGAACACTCTATATGTCAGTCAACAAAGTAATCCTTGTAGGGAATGTAGGTAAAGACCCCGAGGTAAGATACCTTGAGAGCGGTGTTGCCCTTGCCCGATTCCCCTTCGCTACCAGCGAAACCTATAAAAGTAAAGAGGGTGAGCGTATCACCACTACAGAGTGGCATAATATTGTTCTATGGCGCGGATTGGCCGAAGTGGCTGAAAAATACATAAAGAAGGGTAGCCAGCTCTACATTGAGGGAAGGATAAGGACCCGGTCGTATGATGACAGAGATGGCAACAAGCGGTATATGACCGAGATTATTGCCGATCAGATGCAGATGCTGGGAAGACGCTCAGACTCTGAAGGCCCGAGCAACTCTGACAAAAAGAGCGGAAGCGGTAATTCCCCGTCCGGGCAGAATCAGGAGTCAGGAGGCAGTTATGGCGACAGCTATAGTACCGGCAGCAGCGATGACACACCATTCGGTGATTCATCGGGTGGGGCTGATGATCTGCCCTTTTGAGTAGTAACCAAATCTGGCAGAGTTGGAAACTGATGATCCTCTTTCGGTATTGGGTAGTTTTTCGGGCGTGATAATATATCAGCCCGATGCCTCTGTCGTTACGGGGCTTGTTGTTGTGGTTCTGCTGCTACTATTATCTGCCCTTGTTTCAGGCTCAGAGGTAGCCTATTTCTCTCTTAAGCCGGCAGACATTGAAAAGCTGAAGGCATCAAAGTCAAAGCGTGCCCCTGTTGTTCTTAATCTTCATGGTTCGCCTGAGAATCTGCTCAGCACAATACTTATAGCCAACAACTTTATAAACATAGCGATTATAGTCATCGCCGCCTGGGTTGGCACTGGTCTGTTCGATTTCACAGGCAATGACATAGTTAGCTTTATTGTCGAGGTTCTTATTATTACAGCCCTGCTGCTCTTTTTCGGCGAGATACTGCCAAAAGTGTATGCGACGCGCAACAACCTCGGATTTGCCCTTTTCATGGCACTGTTTCTCAGGTTTGCATCGCGCCTTTTAAGGCCCGCCGCATCTGCATTGATGCTCTCATCCTCTTATATTAAAAGAAGATCTGACAGCAACAGAGGGTCTGTAAGCATGGATGATCTCTCTGATGCAATTGATTTAACAGCAGCAAAAGAGAGTGAAGATGAAAAGATTCTGAAAGGTATAGTTAAGTTTGGCAATATCAGTGTAAGCGCCATAATGACACCCAGAGTTGATATTATGGCTCTCAACATAAAGTGCAGCTTCAGGGATATACTACCCCCCATTTTCGATTCCGGTTTCTCACGCATCCCTGTATATGAAAACTCATTGGATAGTGTAAAGGGCCTGCTATATGTCAAGGACATACTGCCACACATCGATAAGCATGGCAATTTCAGATGGCAGAATCTTATCAGAAAGCCCTACTTTGTTCCGGAGGCCAAGAAGATAAATGAGCTGCTCAAGGAGTTTCAGGTCAAGAAGAGTCATATGGCCGTAGTAGTAGATGAATATGGTGGAACCAGCGGTATAATAACTCTGGAAGATATTCTTGAAGAGATAGTCGGAGAGATAACCGATGAGACCGACGAGGAGGAGATGATTTTCAAGCAGGAAGATGACAGCTCTTATATTTTCCTTGGCAAGACACTTCTCAACGATTTTTGCAAGATACTCGACATTGAAGAGGATCTTTTTGACGAGGTTCGTGGTGAATCAGAAACGCTTGCAGGTTTGATACTTGAGCTTACAGGTGAAATTCCGCAGGTGACCCAGACATTAGAGCATGGGCCATTCCTTTTTGAGATAATATCTGTAGATAAACGAAGAATAAAAGAGATAAAGGTAACCATTGTTGAAAATAGAGGTAAAAATATTGACTGAGCCTGTTGCCGTTATGGTACTGCTGGCTATCATTGTTATTTCGTGCGGTAATGGCCGGCAGCCCAGGCCACGCGCCTATTTCAGAATTGACTTTCCGGAGAGATCGTACCGGGTCTTTGATGATAGCTCGTGCCCCTTTAAGTTTGAGTATCCCGTTTACGGCACAGTTAACGAGAGCGGAGAGAGAGATGCCGAGCCATGCTGGTTCGATATAGATTTTGCTGATTTCAGAGCCAGGATACACCTTAGCTACAAACCTGTAAACAATAATCTTGCAGAGTTACTGGAAGACAGTTACTCTCTGGTCTACAACCATACAATAAAAGCAGATGCAATACGGGAGGTAAACTATAACGATCATGAGTCAGGGGTTTTCGGCCTTCTTTATGATCTGAAAGGAAATACCGCCACTGCCGTTCAATTTTTTGTTACCGACAGCACTAACCATTTCATGAGGGGCGCACTCTACTTTTACGCGTCACCCAACGAGGACAGCCTGGCGCCGGTAATAGAATTTTTCAGGCAAGACATTGTTCATCTGGTAGAGACCATCAGGTGGAAAGAGTAACAGAGCCAGAACATTACCATTTATGAGCTGTATATCGAAACATCACTTAGACGAAAACTCTCTGCTGGGGGTCTGGAAGATAGAGGAAGATATTGAGACTCTTTCAGATCTTGTCTATCTTAATGACAGCGACCGTGCAAAGTTTGATTCATTCCGCAGCAAATCGCGCAAACTTGAGTTTCTGAGTGTAAGAGCGCTTCTAAGAGAGCTCATAGGCCCTCAGGCTTCAATAGTATATGACAGGAACAACAAACCCTATCTGAAAGATGGCTCACACTTTATTAGCATAAGTCACTCGAATAACCTCACAGCCATACTGCTTAGCAGCAACGAAAGGGTTGGAGTAGACCTCGAGTACATGAGTGCGAACATTACCGCTTTCGCCTTCAAATTCCTCAATCGCAATGAGATTATTACAACCGATACTGACAGGAAGCGATATCACCTCTATATTCACTGGTGTGCCAAGGAGGCACTCTACAAAATATGCGACAAAGAGGGCATAAGATTAAGAAGTGATATTACCATAGAGCCTTTTGATGTCGCTAATTCAGGAGAGATAACCGGAAGGGTAAGGAGCGAATCTATGGATGAGAGCTTCACCCTGAGATACAGCAGGTATGAAAACTACACAATAGTGTGGACAAAGAAGCTATTTGCCGACGACGACCCCGAAAAGCTGAAGATCTGCTCGCCAGATGCAAGAAGGTGACATATCGGCCATAGTAGCATCACCGGCACCATCTTTTATAGCGGTCTCCTGATAAAAAGGGTCATATACCGAAAGAGGTGGCTGCAAAAATTGCAGCCACCTCTTTTAAAGCTTTCGATCTTCCCCTGAAAACGGCTATCCGTTACAGTTGAGGACATTCTCTATCTGGAACCTTGCGGCCTCTTCAAACTCACCATGCAGGGCATTTCGGTATGCTGCACATGCCCGTGCGGTGTTATCGAGTGCCTCGTACGACCTTCCTATATGGAAGTATATTCCGGCATTCGACTCCGCATCACCTTCTGAGAGTTCCAGAGCCTCATTGAGGGCCTCTATTGCGCTCTGCCACTGTTCCACGCGGAACCTTGCAAGACCGAGCTGATAGTAGACCGCCGAGCTTCTGTTGCCATACTCAATAGAGGTAAGCAGATTTTGCTCAGTAGCCGTAAAAGCGCCATCCTGCATTGTAGTCTGTGCGGCATTAAAGAATGAGATGCTCACTGTACGCCTTATGGTCTCAATATTCTCTGCCATATCGGGATTTTCAGATCCGATTTTAATGGCATTCTCTGCCGACTCAAGCATTTTGGCCCTTTCGCCCTGTGCATCATAGACAAGAACCCTTCCAAGATGCAGTCTGAACTCTGTCGAGTCATAACTGTGTGCCTGATTATATAACTCCAGAGCCTTGTCGAGGTCACCTGCGTTACGGGCATTATTACCCTGTATAGATAATATCTGGGCTATCATCCCCTTTGCAAGCGGAGGGTATCTTTCATCTTCATATTTCTCTGATGCTGCCAGGCAGTCCCTGAGAGCATCTACAGACCCCTGAAGGTCATTTCTCTGTGCCAGTGTACGCGCTATCTGGAAATGGAGCCTCGGTATCTGCTGAATTACCTGCCGTTTCATATCCATTGCATCTTCGGTACCAATCTCATCGGCCATCTCAATCACCTGCTCAAACTGTGCAAGTGCGAAGGCTGGATTATTACCCTGCATGCCCTGAACGCCACTGTTGAAAATCTGCACAAGATTTTCCATAGTAGCCTGTGCTGACAGATTTGCCACAGGCAGAAACAGCAGCAGCAGCAGCATTACCTTACTCCTTTTCATCAATTTCATTGTCATAGTTATCTGTTTTGGTTATTAACACGATTTGCAAATATAGAGATTTCGATCTATTCTCAAACATCCTTCTCTCTGCAGAGGTAATTTCAAAAACCGTACCACTCATCGGAGTATTTCTTCAAGAAGCTCACTATCAGAAGCGTTAGGCATCGGTATGCCGAGTATGGCTGATATAGTAGCCGCCACCCCTGTCATGTTGATCCTTCTGTGAATGGTAGCCCTGTTCACGCTCCACCCGTACCATATAAGCGGTACATGTGAGTCGTACCCGAATGGCGAGCCGTGGTCAGCCAGATAATCGCTGTTATCTATCCAGCCTGGGTGTAGTACAACAATGACATCGCCCGATCGCACCGGAGAAAAGTTATTGCTTATTCTCATCATATGTCCGTTGCTGAAACTTCCCGACTCGAAGGCAGAGAACGGATATGCAGCGGAGACACCCGAGAACTGAACAATAAACCTTGCCACAACCCTCTGTATCTCATCAAGTGGTATTCTTGCATCCTCTATAAGGGTACGGTTAAGGAAAATCTGGCGTTCGTGGTACCCCCTTATCCAGTCGCCCTCTCCATACAGAGCATTGAGGTATGTTCTCAGCAGCGACAAAGCCTGGTTCTGTCTGAACCTGCCCGCTGGTATCCGGTTCTGTTGAAGAACTGATGGGACCTCAGAGACCCCATGAGCGGCAGTAAAGAAGAGCAATATATTCTGTTTACCCAGAGAGTCGTTAAGCCTGTCGAGCAATCTCTCTATCTCCCTGTCCAGTCGCAGCAGTGCGTCATATGATTCGACAGAAGAGGGACCGAAGCGGTGACCGATATTGTCATTGGCATTATATGCAATGGCAATAAAATCTGTTCCCTGGCCCTTGCCCATACCCTCCTCTTCTATCAGCTTAAGCACAAAATCGGTTGTAAGTGAGTTGCTGAAGGGAGTCTCAGCCAGCAGTGAGTAGTCACGGGTTCTGGATATCAAGCCTCTCCTGCTCATCTTGTCAAGGTCATACGGGAAGCCGTTTACCCCCCTCAGTTCGCCTGACGAAGCAGAGTCGGGAAGTGCCATATAGTATCTATCTCTCACAAGCAGTGGGTTCCAAACCTTAGAGAGGTATTGTGAGGCATGCTGCATAGCGTTAAAATCGACTACCCAGCCGGGCAGCTGCTCCATATAGAAAGTACTGCTCATCCAGGTTCCTGTCTGGTCATCGAACCAGAAGGCACCGTCGCTGGTGTGGCCGCCCCCCAGTACGGCCGAATAGTTCTTGAAGCCTACGCTGAAGCTTCTGGAGATGCCGTTAGATGCCAGTTTGAGTTCATCAGAAAAAGTTGTGGCCAGAAGGTTGGCGGCAGAGTGCTTCCCATTCTGATAGCTGCCACCGGTTGCCCTTACCGACATATCCTCGGTTGCCTCTATAAGATTGCGGCTAAGCGGTTCGTACCATCTGTCGGAAGGTATGCCATGCAATGAGGGCTCTGCTCCTGTATATATGGTTGCATATCCCGGGGCTCCCTGTATAAGCATATATTTGAAGTGGGCGTTACGGTAGTATGTTCCCTCATTGATAAGCCTGCGTATACCATTGGCCGTCAATAGACTTCGAGCCTTCTCAAGCTGATCGAACCGGAGCTGTTCAACCACAACGCCTATAACAAGTTTAGGTTTATCAGGCGGTATATAGGGGCCCTGTGCAGCGGCGAACGGCATAAGGGCTGCCATTGAGATAATTAGGTAGAGTCTCAAAGAGATCATGGTTACACCTTCTGGGTAAATATGAAGGGCAAAAATAGGGGTTTTGGTAACCTGAGCAAACAGAGAGCGCCTATTATAGAGCATCTGTTACCGTATAATAAGCATTCCTGTGGCAAGTGACCGCTCATCTCTCCTGCCTGCCTTCACAAGATAGAGTCCCGGGGGCAGCTGTGAAGTATCCAGAAGAAGGGGCGCATCACTATAGTAACTCTTTATTGCTGAGTATAGCACCCGGCCTGCTATAGATACTATGCGTATTGTCACCTCTCCTTCAAGTGCGGCAGGCAGCAATATCCGGGTATAGTGGGCGGCAGGATTTGGCATAATAACCATTGACCCTTCCGTAACAGCTGTGTCGCCCGTAGAAAGAGGTCGCATTTCTACATCCAGTGTGGTATATCCGTCATATCCGGTAGCGACCCCGGTAACCACCGTATCGTGGTATCCCGCTGCAGAGAACTGTATGTCCCACACCCCTTCGTCGAGCATTCGCAGGTAGGTACCCGAATTACTACAGCTGTACACCTGAGAGTTATCCCTGTCGTGTTCTGCTATAGTTATCTCTGCGAACAGAGGCATACCGCTGTCACTGTCGGTTACTGTACCCTTCACCCCATTGAGTGCAAAGGCAAGGTAGTTAAGAAGAGACCTGTAGTTGTATTGCCAGAGAGATTCCAGACTATCTGCCGGAGTAATTTTGGTATTGTCAAGTTCAATGGTAACCTCCCTGCCCTGCAGCTCATATGTAACAAAGTCCATTCTGCTCCCTGTAATGGCATACCATACGGCACCCCGTACGATTCCATTATCGAACATTCTCATATAGCCATCTCTTGCGTAGAGATGTACTGTATCTGCATATTCCCGGCATAGCCTGACAAACCAGTCATCATCAGCATGAATTCTGTCAAGCCATCTGTCCCACGGGTAGTTAAGCACTTCCGCGCCCGAATGGAAATTAGCCGACAGTACAAAGCGCCGTTCCTCCATAAAGGCTATCATATCGATGGTCTCCTTCTGTAGTGTAACACCGCTGTTATCGGGCGAGGGGTAGTTTCTGTTCAGATCGAATCCGTTGGAGTTGGCCCTTCTCGGATTGCTGATATAATCATCAGAACGGTATGTGCCATCGGGATTGGAAATAGGGTTAATGTATATCTGCAGGTTATTGAGCAGGCTGGTAACAGCCGGATCATCGCCATAATTTTCAAGAAGGTATTCAGCCAGCCTGAGCATCAGCACAAAACCGGCCAGTTCGTCGCCATGCATGGTCGATGTAAAGAAGAGCTCCGGCTTTACGGGATCGTCGAAAGAGACATCAGAGGATATCTTCATTGAGAGAATCAGTCTGCCCTGCACCGACTCACCTATTGTATCGACCCTGCAAAGCTCCGGATATTGAGAGGCCAGGAGGTGGACTATAGAGTCATACTGAGTATAAGTCGGATAGCTCTGCCACTGCATTGCATCGGTTACAGATGAGGCATTAAGTATGGCTTTCGGATATCCGGGTTCAACAATCTTGTAGGGAAGACCGAGTTTCATGAAGCTATCAATGGTTGCCTCGGTCAGTATTATCCTGAGAAGTCCGTTCTCATACCGGTCAAGAGAGAGAGTCCTGCCTATGTCGGTTGCCCTGTCAAAACCGGGATAATCGATTGTAACCAGAGCCTGTCCGTAAACGGCGATTAACTCTCTAAGCCTTTCATCAGCAGATCTGTTATGTAAGTCATAGCTGGCCGGAGATATAAAGATTGCAGAGAGCAACAGTATGATGGGCAGCCTCATAGCTTGTGAAATTACACATTAAATCTCACAAAAACTATATCGCCATCTTCGACAACATAGTTCTTTCCCTCGACAAAAAATCGTCCCGCCTCTTTACATGCACTCTCTGATCCCATCCTTATAAAGTCATCATACTTCATAACCTCTGCCCTTATGAAACCTCTCTCCAGGTCGCTGTGAATAACTCCCGCTGCCTCAGGTGCCTTCATTCCGTCATGTATAGTCCAGGCTCTTATCTCTTTGGGGCCTATGGTAAAAAAGGTTTTCAGGTTAAGCAGAGAGTAGGCGGCTCTTACCAGACGGTTTACGCCGGGCTCTTCCAGGCCTGCATCATGCAAAAACTCAAGCCTCTCTTCAGGATGGTTCAGTTCGGCGATATCGGCCTCAAGGCTTCCGGCTATGGTGATCATCTCCTCTCCCCTCTCCTCAAGGTAAGATGCTACCTGTCGCGACCAGTCATTTCCACTGGCTGCTGACCCCTGATCAACATTGCACACATAGAGTACCGGTTTCATTGTAAGAAGGAAAAGCTCTTCAACATATCTCAGTTCAGTTGCATTCAGGTTAAGGCTGCGTATATCGCCGAAATCACCAAGATGTCCGGCACACTTTTTAAGAACATCAACCCCCTTTAATGCATCCTTATCGCCTGTTTTAATGAGCCTTTCGAGCCTCTCTATCTTTTTTTCCACTGACTCCAGGTCGCGCATCTGAAGTTCAAGATTGATATTCTCTATATCGCGCACCGGATTTACCGAACCATCGGGATGTGGTGCATCGTCGTTATCAAAGCAGCGTACAACATGTATAAGGGCATCGGAATTCCGTATTTCAGCGAGGAACCTGTTGCCGGCGGTAGCACCTCCGCCCTTCATCAATCCGGGTATATCGACAATCTCCATCGTAGTGGGCACCACCCTCTCTGTCTTCTGTCTCTTTTCAAGTTCACGGAGTCTTCGGTCAGGAACCTGTATGGTTCCCAGGTTGGGTTTTGATTCGCCGAACCTGTTGATCTCTCCCCTGCTGTTAGACAGCGAGTTGAATATGGTAGTCTTACCTGAATTAACCACCCCTGTAATTCCACACTGCAGTGCCATTTTCTATAGACTTAATTTGGTGCAAAAGTACAAAAAGAGTTGAACTACCCTCTCCCGGATTGAGGCAGGGTGGCCGGTAAATGGTAATAGCGCTATACCGCAGCTGTTTACCGGATCAGCAAAATAGGTGTGGCGACAAACCGGTGTTACCGGTGAAGCTGCATAGTAAAATGTCGATTTGAATCCCTTTATGATCTGCCGGATATATAGCACGGTAACAGAGCCGCTCTGACAAAGATATTATCCGGTAATACAAAAAGGCTTAAATTCGCACCTGAACGAAACCATGAAGAGATCATATGCCGGAACATAGTGACAAGGAGTTACTGGCCTTATGCCGAATGAGCCCTGAGGCAGGCTTCACCGCCCTTGTAGAGCAATACAGCAGAAGGATATACTGGCATGTCAGGCGTATGGTGGTATCACACGAAGATAGTGATGACATTGTTCAAAACACTTTTCTGAAATGCTGGATGGCACTGAAGGGATTCAGGGGTGAGAGTTCACTATCCACATGGCTCTACACAATAGCTACAAATGATGCTCTGATGGTTCTCAGAAAGAGGAAGTCGGCAATCAGGACCGACCCTGATGATATTGGCAGCCTTCTGGCCTCGCTCCCGGAAGGCGACACCTGGTTTGATGGTGACGATGCCCAAATGCGGTTTCAGGATGCCATACTCCGGTTACCGGAGAAGCAGAGGCTGGTCTTCCTGCTCCGCTATTATGATGATATGCCCTACAGCGAAATAGCTGTTATAACAGGAACATCAGAAGGGGCCCTGAAATCATCTTATCATCATGCCGTAAAAAAGGTAGAGAAATTTTTGTCAGAATAGTTAAACCTTCCCACTTCTGATGCATCAAAGTATTGTAAGTGCCGGGTGAGTCATCTCTTTTCCGGGCATAATATATTAGAACAAAAGAGATCATAGAGTGAGCAGCGAGAGATTCAACAGTGGTGGTAGCGACAACCCGTTCAGGGTTCCCGATCGCTATTTTGAAGAGCTTAACGAACATCTGGTATCTATTGGCGACAAAGGTAGCGGGGAAGAGCATAATACACCCTTGAGGACAATGATTAAGCCTCTTTTGTCGCTTGCCGCAGTAATAGCCGCGGTTGCGGTTATAACACTGGCAGTTATTCAGATCGTACCCCAGCCGGCAGAGAGGGAGGCAGACCTATATTATGAACCCACCCATTGGCTTCTCAATGAGATTGAAATAGAGCATATTATAGAGGCAGTCTTATCAGAACCAGAGATATCTGTAAGAGATGAGAGTACTATTCAGGAAGAGTTGGAGCAGTTCCTCATAAACTCAGAGATAACCGTTTATGAGATTGTTTTTGCCTTCACCGATTATTAGACAGCATAGCGAAGACTCCCATGGCAAGTGATTTATGGCCAGGCGGATATCAGTGCAAATTTTTTAAACAAAAACAGAGAGTTATGGCAAAAGTATTAATAGCGTTGCTGCTGCTTGTTCTGACAACTGAGCAGGCAGTGGCCCAGCAGCAGAGCGAGGCTGAGCGCATAGCGGCCCGCAGAATAGCCTTTTTTACAAGGCATATTGAGTTAACAGAGAGTGAGGCAATAAGATTCTGGCCGGCATACAATGAGTATGAGAATCAAAGAAACATGATTCAGCAGGAGAGGTTTCGCCTCTTAAGGGAGCTCAGGCAGAATGAGCGTAACCTCAGCGACGACGAGTTAAAAGAGGGTGCCGACCGGCTTATTGGGTTCAGGCTTCGTGAGGCTAAACTCAGTGGGGAGTTGCATGAGCGGCTCGCATCGATCCTGCCCCCTCTTAAAGTAGTAAGGTTTTATCAGGCAGAGAACATGTTTCGTAATCAGCTGCTCAACGAGTTGAGAGATGGTCGTCGCGGGACTCCACCACCTTCTGCCGGAGCCAGAATAAATCTGAAGAGGTAGGCTACCGGAGAGGATTCTGTTTGAGGTTGACGGCTGGCTACAGGAGAGATTTGAGCAGGAACTGGCGAGACTTCTCGATGTCTGTATACATTATTCTGTCGTCCTCCACAAATGGAACCTCCTTTCTGAATGATTCTATCACCGCTTCAATATGGTCTGACGACCTCAGGGGGCGTCTGAATTCAAGTGCCTGCGCTGCGGTAAGCAGTTCGATTGCCAGAATAGTTGAAAGGTTAGATGTTATCTGCAGTAGTCGTGTGGCGCCGTTGGCCCCCATGCTTACATGATCTTCCTGCTCATTTGAAGAGGGTATTGAGTCGACAGATGTGGGAGAGCATAGCTGCTTGTTACTGCTTACCAGCGATGCAGCGGTATATTGCGGAATCATAAAGCCACTGTTGAGTCCGGGGTTGGCAACAAGGAATTCAGGTAGATTCCGGTGTCCCGATATAAGACGGTAAACCCTTCTCTCCGATATGCTTCCAAGTTCGGCCAGAGCGGTTGCCAGATAGTCAAAAACAAGTGCCAGGGGCTGACCATGGAAATTACCCCCTGAGATAATCATATCGTCATCGGGGAAGAGGGTTGGATTATCAGTAACAGAGTTTATCTCCCTCTCAACAACAGCTACAGCATAATCTATAGCATCGGCTGTTGCACCATGAACCTGGGGTATGCATCTGAAAGAGTAGGGATCCTGTACATGTCTCTTCTTTCTAACAGCTACTGCGCTTCCTCTGAGAATATCGAGAATATTTTCTGCAACCCGCTTCTGACCCTCATGTGCCCTTATGGCATGCAGCTGGCTGAAAAAGGGTTCAACTCTTCCGTCATAGCCTTCAAGTGAGATAGCGGCTATCAGGTCAGCAGCCTTTGCAAGATGGCGGGCCTGCTGCAGAGCCACAACACCATGAGCGGTCATAAACTGTGTGCCGTTAAGAAGGGCCAGCCCCTCTTTCGACCGTAGGTCAGCCCCCTTTATACCTGCTATCTCAAAGGCCTCTGCCGACGGCATTCTCTCCCCCCGGAAAAAGACCTCTCCCATCCCCAGGAGTGGCAGTACCAGATGGGCAAGGGGTGCGAGATCTCCGGAGGCACCAAGAGAACCATATCTGAACAGAACCGGTGTTATACCGCTGTTGTACATATCGACAAGCGCTCTTACGGTCGATAGTTGTACCCCGGAATAGCCGAGACTCAGCCCATGAATTTTCAGAATAACCATTATATCGACAACCTCCCTGTCAACCACCTCCCCGGTACCACAGGCATGCGACATAACAAGGTTCTTCTGGAGAGCTGCCAGCTGATCTTTATCTATGCTTTTGTTGTAGAGGGCTCCAAACCCTGTTGTAACACCATAAACAGGCTCCTGCTGCTGTTCAAGTTTCTTGTCAAGATATTCACGGCATCTCTCAACAAGCGAGGCAGACTGATCGGAAAGCTCAATTTTACAGCCTAAGCCCCTTACCTCAGCCAGTTGGTCTATCGTAAGATAGTTATTCGTTATTTTAAAGACTGGCACCATACTCATCAATAAAAGAGTTAAGAGTCATATCTCTTTCACTGCCCGAATCCATCTCCTTAACCTTCACCTTGCCCGCAGCCATCTCATCTTCTCCGGCAACAATTATCCACGGAATCTTGTTTGCGTTTGCATAGCTGAACTGCTTTTTCAGCCTCACGCTGTCGGGGTATAGCTCGGAGCGTATTCCTGCCCTGCGCAGTGCAGCAACCACCCCGAGCGCATAGGGTGTGGTATCGCCTCCGAAGTTAACCACCAGAGCTGAGGTTCCTGTAAGCTTAGCCTGCGGAAAGAGGTCATTTTGCAACATCACATCATATATTCTGTCTGCTCCGAACGAAATACCGACCCCGGAGGTGTCGCTGAGCCCGAAAACACCGGTAAGATCATCATATCTGCCTCCACCGCAAATACTCCCTATATCTGAATCTTCAGCCTTTACCTCTATAATGGCCCCGGTATAGTAGTTAAGGCCCCTTGCCAGAGAGAGATCAAAAATAACACCATCGCTCTCCTTCTCTTTGAGGTAGCCAAGCAGTTCACTCATCTCCTCTACGCCTCTCATACCTGTCGCGGAGTTACTTAAAATCTCAGAAAGCCTCTCCATTTTATCGCTGTTTGAGCCGGTAAGCTCAAGAAGTGGCCTTATGACAGCTATCGAGCTCTCAGGAATACCTTTGGCGGTAAGGTTTTTTACAACCTCATTCATGCCGATCTTTCCGATCTTGTCAATCTCGGTGGTAATATCGGTGATTCTCTCCCCCACCCCGGCTACTTCGGCAATACCTGACAATAGTTTCCGGTTGTTAATCAATATCCTGTTGCTGACATTGAGGCGTGAGAAGACCTCTTTTATAATAAGAAGAAGCTCATACTCATTCAGAAGAGAGTTGCTTCCTATAACATCGGCGTCACATTGGTAAAACTCGCGATACCTTCCCTTCTGCGGACGGTCAGCCCGCCATACCGGCTGTATCTGATATCTCTTAAAAGGGAATTTGATCTTATTGCGGTGCTGTACCACAAACCGGGCGAATGGAACCGTAAGATCATAACGGAGACCTCTGTCACAGATCAGAGGGGCAAGTTCCGCACTACCCAACGACTCCATATTGGTAACCCCTACCGCGGAGAGGAAGTCTCCGGAGTTGACAATTTTGAAGAGCAACTTGTCTCCTTCATCGCCATACTTTCCCAGTAGGGTTGAGAGATTCTCCATAGCGGGTGTCTCTACAGGCTGATATCCGTAAAGGGTGTAGACCTCTCTGATGGTATCGAAAATAAAATTCCGTCTCTGCATTTCGACAGGAGAGAAATCTCTTGTACCCTTGGGTATAGATGGTGCTGGTATTGACATTGGGATTGAAATGTATTGATTTGCTTGTGGCAAAAATAATAAAATACCGGTTCAACTACATCACCTCTCAGCCAATGGGCTAATCTGTCACTGTGCCCTGCAGGCAGGTCAGGCATGTAGCAGAGTATTCACTAAAGAGGGCCATGAGCGCAAAGGCCACTGATGTGAAGTGAACCGCAAAGACCACCGGGGTGGGTGGGCTGCCGGTAGGGGCAGAACAGGCAGTGGTTATTGAAGAAAGGGTATAGAGAGAGGGTATCTGAACAGTTGTCCTTTGGCAGCCTTTACCGAAGCCATTGTAAGCACCACAATATTGAATATCAGAATCATCGCAATAATCAGAATACCAATCCTTATAAATACCAGAGGAATTGTCAAAATAATATAGAGGTGTATTGAGATCTGGTGGTTAATAGATGCCATACCATTTACATTGACCCATTCTGACTCATCTTTTTTAAGCAGCCACAGAATTAGAGGCAGTATCAGTCCACCTCCTATCGGAATAACAAACATTGCAAATCCGGCCAGGTGAAGGAAAAGCCCCCACTCTCTTTCCCAGCCGCTGGCTTTTTCAATATTGGGCATATCTATACTGTCTCTTTATTTATAAAGACTGCCGGTCTGCCCCGGTGTTGCATCAGAAGCGCGACATTCTCCTGAGGTCAGCACGGAGGAATCCGTTAGGAGACCTTCTGTTAATACGGTGCTCATTATGGTAATATATCTTGGCATCCTCTGTCGAAATAAGCATTTTGAATACATATGCGCCATTGAGTTCGCCCGGAGGGCCTACCTTATGCAGAATCAATGTATTGGGGCGTCTTTCGGCAACAGCCTCTATAATTTCATCTTCCGATACAAGCCTGAACTCTCCGTCGTAATGGTCTGCTATAGCCGCTTCTGTGCGAAGCGACTCCGCCATATCTTCTGCCCTTGCCAGTATGGTCTTTCCCTCTATTTCAGGAACATATTTGTTATAATAGCGGAGGAACCTCACTCCCGGGCTGGAGCTGTTCTCCATCACCACCCTGGCATGCTTCTGCATAAAGAGCAGTATCAGACCAAGTTTATACTGATAGTCAATTTCATCCTCATCACCGCCTGCGAAAGCCAGAGGTATTGCAGCGAACTCAGGCATATCATCGATATGCCTCACCTCTTTCCCGAGCAGAAGATTTAGAAAAGAGTATGAGGCGCCTGACCTGTCGCGCTGGTAAGTTGTCTCAGTTACAACGAGAAAAGAGTATGAGGGATCGTTCATGCGCTCATTAAACTCGTTTACAGAGATAAATTCAAATGGTGTTATGGTCCAGTAATTCTCAACAGCCTCCCTTATAGCGGGATTAAAGGGCGAAAAGGAACTTGCATCGAGTACGATGCCCGTTTTCGAATTGAGTAGCATTCTCCCCTCCTCTTCTGTTGGAAAGGTTCCCTGGCCGGCAAGGGCGGCCGATATCACAAGTGCTGTTAAAGCCAGTAATAGTTTTTTCATCAGAGATTGCAAGTTTAATTGTAACTATCTATTCCGGGAAGCAGGCGGGGCCTGACGCTCTGCCTGCAAATGTAGTTTTTCAATATGATTAAAACAATCACTATTACAAGGGACGGCTCAATGGTCTCTCTGCTTCCCCCCGGGAATAAACAGAGGATTTCTCTCATTAAAGCGTCTCACATAGACAAACATCAATTGCCGCTGCCGTCTCCGCCTGAGATTTACATACTCTTCGTGCAGTTCAGGATCACTTCTAAGCAGTATCTCAACATTTTTTGGCTCATATTCAAGCACATTCCCAGATTCGAAGTCAATAAGAAACTGCCGCAGCTCTTTCCTTGGCGGCTGCACAGGCATCATCACTCCATAGGGAGAGTAGTGATATGATCTGCCCCATATTGGTGAAACTCCATATCCATGCGTGGGGTAGATGTGCGACGGATGGGTGCCGGCATAGCGTGGGTCAAATGCAGTAATATCAGCAACAAAGTGACATATATTACCTATAAAAGTGACCCTGTTAAACTCCTCTTCAACCCTTATATAGAGGAACCCGTTACTGGCAAAGCCCCATATCTCCGACTTCCTTACCTCCTGCCTCACTCCCATCTCATCGTAGAAGAAGATATGGTCGCCTGCAAGTACAGTATTGAAAAAGTCTCTCGAGTTATAGGGGGCAGAGGTCAAAATTCTTGCCTTCGGAACAGGATCGTTATCTCTTACAGCGTCAAAGTCAAGATATATGCCATCAGTAAACCGGAAGCCGGGTTCATACAAAACCTTCCCCTCCGGGGGCGTCTGCCCCTCAATGCCACCCAGACAAATAACAAGAGGCAAAAGAATAGTAGCTGCTCTTCTCAAAATATGGTACATCTCTCTCATATATAGAGGCGGGATTCTGCCAGGCTTACTCAAAGGCGCATCAAAAATTGTACCGTCACAAACAAATATACTCTATTAACTGCCATAATGGCCTATGTCAACCATCTTTTTGAGAGATTTATGTATTTTTGGAAATCCAATACATTTAAAGAGGAGTGTCATATGGAGATCAGGTCAGATTCAACAGAGAAAAGAAGGGGTGAGGCAGAGTACTTTAGCAGAACAGCCCCCTCCGGAGTATCTGCTCTCTTATGGCTGGTATCTGCCATACTGCTGGTGGCTTCCATTTCGCTTCTTATTACCGGCTTCATGCATTGGGGGTTACCTCTGCTTATTCTTGCCAACGCCCTAACAATATATCTCATAGCCAGGGTAATCAGGGCCAACAAAAAAATGCACAAGAGCCTCAATGACATGGTGATTATTACTGATTTTCAGAGAGATATTATCAGGAACTTCTCTCACAAAATCAGAGAACCCCTTAATGACATCGCCATTATTGGTAATCTTCTCTCAGGCAGTGGCAGTAAATTGAACCAGAAAGATCTTATTGAC
This sequence comes from Bacteroidales bacterium, assembly GCA_007132995.1. Lineage (GTDB taxonomy): Bacteria > Bacteroidota > Bacteroidia > Bacteroidales > VadinHA17 > SLNP01. The sequence goes on from SLNP01000004.1 coordinate 25,711, forward strand.
AGTCTTGTTGCATCGACTAACAATATGGTCACCACCATAAATGAGTTGCCGATGCAGAGTGCGGCGACCCCATTCACCGAGAAGAGGCGACAGATAATGTTCAATCTCAACTCAACAGTCAGGAACACAATAGAGCTATTCCAGATGAAAGGTCATGAGGGTCTGACAGTAAGGTTTCTGCCAGAGTCACCTGAAGAGCTCAACATAATTGGCGACCCTATTCTATTAAAACAGATAGTTATTGATCTTCTCAATACAGCAGCGAAAAAACAGAACGGAGAGAGGCGTACCATAACAATGAAGGCAGAGGCGGTATATGATGGTGATGCCATGGTTCCGGTTACCATATCTGTCAGCGGACCCAAAGGGGCTCTTGCCGATCTTGGTGAGAGAAGATCGCCTACCCTGGCATTGAGGCTTATAACCCAATCGTCGGGCAGCCACAACTACAGTAAAGAGCGTGGCAAATCGGTTTTCTCATTCACACTGCATTTCAAAGAGGCATCTGACAGATCTGACAGATCTGGTACGGGGAGTTCAACCCGTATAGTTGAACTCAGAAGAGACAATATGCCGAAGAGAAAGAGTCTCAAAGAGACAGACATACTCCTTGTTGAAGATAACGAGATAAACCGCAAAATTACCCTGCTCACACTTAAACCTCTTGTAAAACGCATTGACACTGCGGTAAACGGCAGGGAGGCTCTTGACATGATGGCCACTTCAAACTACGATGTTGTGCTGATGGATATCCAGATGCCTGTAATGAACGGCCTGGTAGCAACAGAGAAGATACGCTCCCTTGAAAACAGCATCCACAGCGGAGTACCTATCATTGCTATTACAGCCAATGCTATGCTTGGAGACAGAGAGAGATGCATAGCTGCCGGAATGGATGCCTATATAAGCAAGCCTTTTCAGCCTGCACAGCTGATTGATACCATCAAGAGGTTCCTGTAGTAGTTTCGACCGGGCTGCTTTTTGCCTCCCTCTGCGCCGGCTACTATCCACTCAGTTCGGCACCACTCCCTTTTTTCAATGAAGCTACGCGTCTGGAGGGTGAATCTATAAGAGGTATCTCAAACAGTTCACTCCATCGCTCATCCACCCTTTTGACTGTCTCGATATCAGAGGCTACAACCTCGGGCCACCTGCGGGAAAACCCACCTCTTCCGGGCCTTTTAAATGTTGCATCTATAACCATGTTGTTACCGAAGAGCAAATCGCGATGTGGGTCTGTATTGCCAGTAATTTGCCACAGCACTATCAGGTTGTCGCTCATATCGGTTCCCTCCTCCAGCATCACTATGGTGACACCCGCTCTGCCGGGCGCTTCAACTTCAGAGGCAAACAGTTTCATCTCCTCTCTCTCCTCCCTGCCAAGGTCTGTTGTATCAACAGCGATCATAAGTGCACCATACCTGCCGGTCTGCCAGCTGACAACAGAGTCGGGAAAGCGGCTCTTCACTCTCCCTGCCACTGATTGCATGGCACTCTCATCGGCGAAGAGTAGTTCCCTTCGGCCGCTGACAGAGCCCTCCTCCTCGCTCTTTACAGTGGCATCTATACCGCACTTACCACCAAAAGAGAAGCTGTCAGAGGCATGATCAAGCACATCGAGCGGGCCGCTCATAACCATAATGTCCTGCTCACCTCTGCAATTTGCTGCCACAGCATTAATAACAGCATCATAATCACGGATATCTGTGGTTCCATCAACAACCACTATATATTTACTGAACATCATCTGTCCTGCACCAAACAGTGAATTAAGAACCTTCATGCCCTGACCGGGATATTGCTTATCGATCTTTACCAGAACGAGATTGTGCGCCACACCGGCCGGAGGCATATGAAGATCTTTAACCTCAGGAGCCATTGTAAGCTTAATGGGAGAGAGGAAGAGCCTCTCGGTGGTCTCACCTATCCAGACATCTTCCTGGGGTGGCACCCCGACAATGGTAGCCGGGTATATGGCATCATCGGCATAGGATATCGCGGTAACCCTGAATACCGGATATTTGTCGGTTAGCGAGTAGAGACCTGTATGGTCTCCGAAGGGCCCCTCGGTCCGGAGATCTTCGCCGGTATCTATATAGCCCTCAATGACAATATCGGCATCGGAGGGCACCCAGAGGGGCTGGGTGAGGCACCGTACAAGTGATACTCTCTTTCGCCTGAGAAATCCTGCAAGAATTAATTCGTCGATATTCTCCGGCAGGGGCGCGGTGGCAGAGTAGGTGTAAACCGGATCGCCGCCCAGTGTCACTGCGACCGGCATAGGCTGGCCCCTCTCTTTCCATGCCCTGTAGTGAGCGGCGCCGGTTTTATGGCGGTGCCAGTGCATTCCTGCTGTCAGGCTGTCGTAAACCTGCATCCGGTACATACCACAGTTTCGCTTACCGGTTTCAGGGTGAAAGGTGTGTACTGCAGGCAGAGTGATAAAGGGTCCGCCATCGTGTGGCCAGCACTTCAGAACAGGTAGCGATGAGAGATCCGGTCTCTCCATAATGTTCTGCTGGCAACGCCCCTTCCTCCTCTTTTTATGTGGCATCAGGCGTGCGTAGTGTAACATAAGTGGCAGCGACGCCAACTTTTTTATAAGAGATTTGCCTGCAGAACCACCCGTCAGCTCATCGAACAGAGACTCTATCTCGGCGCCGGCCTCATCGGGATTGTCTCTCGAGAGGGCCATAGCCATCCTCTTCTGCGATGCAAATGCGTTTATCATAAGAGGGAACCTTGTTCCGTTGTTGGTAAACAGCAGAGCCTTACCACCGTTTTTCACCATCCGGTCGGCTATCTCTGCAATTTCCAGCGAGGTGCTGACAGGCTGTTCAACCCTTATAAGTTCTCCCTCCTCTTCCAGTCTCTCAATGAAAGCGGCCATACCACTATAACCCATAGCATCTGTTTTTTCGGTTATTGCCCAAATATAGTAATATGAGGATACTCTCATTGCCGGAGTGATATCTCCGCATGTATATCATGGTAAAAAATGGGTATGTCGCCTATAACAGAGAGCTACAGCTTTATACCTTTCTGAGGGTAACTGTTCAGATGGCCATAAGGAGGTATCATCATAATGGATAGCTTATTGCAGGGTAGAATAAGAGATGGGGCGAAACACCTTAACCGGTCGGGGCTGCAGGCATAAGAGATGGGAACGAAACAGCCTGAGGGTTTTGGGGTAGAATGAGATATGCAATAGAGGTGTGCTGTTGGGGGAGTGAGAGAACCGGATCTTTCCGGGGCAGAATAAAAGACGGGGCGAAACAGCCGGATAGTTCGGGGGTATAAGAGGCAGGCGATAGAGGCGGCTGTTGGGGAAGAGTACAAGAGATGGATAATTGAGGTTTGCTGTTGGAGAGGGACACAAGATATGGGCGATAGAGGTGTGCTGTTGGGGAAGGTTACAGCAGGTGGGATAGAGAGGTATACTATTTGGAGAGGGGTATAAAACAGTGACGGGAACTGATCGTGAGATCAATTCCCGTCCATTATCAGCAACCGAAGTTGCTTATAATGCCAGATTACTGTTATTTCGGTCGGCTCAGAGTGGTCTCCCGTGAAGGAGATCTATCTTCGCCCAGGCCATCCGGTGCCGACTTTTACACCTACACCTTCAGGCTGTTCCCTGGAAAGATCCGTCAGGATCAATCTTCCGGAACGGAGTCTCATTGGTGAAACCGACTTAACCGAATCGGGCTCTGGAGCCTTATTCAGTCAGGTGGTCTGACAAAAAAGACCTAAGTCTTCAGTGTCAACAGGTTTTGTGAAAAACAGCCGAAGCTACTCTCAGCTACCTGCTCCCTTTGATTCAAACTCTGAAAGAACCTTGCGAATCTTTCGGAGATCTTTTGTCGCCTGTTAACCCTTCCGTTACCGGTTGGGTTTAATCAGCGACCGACTCCGGCTCGTCTGGCGGCAGATCGTGAGATCCGGATGGATAAACCGATAGGTCTGTTACGAAAAATCGGTCTGTCCCGCGCCTTCAGAGCAACCCTTTATCGCTCATCTGGTAGTACAAATATAGCATCTGGATACACTCATGTCAAGGAAAAGAGACTGCAGATATCAACCCGATACAAACAGGGGTTACCAACAATTGTTAACAACCCCTTCAGGTATTCTCTATATGCCTGTTACCGGCAATCTGTCTGCAGGTACGGAGAACAGGTCTAGATCTTGTCGGGGGCTTCAGAAAGAGATCCCGTAGCGTGCCATATACCCCAGCTCCTCCTCTATTCTGAGCAACTGATTGTACTTGGCAATCCTGTCAGATCTGCTAAGAGATCCTGTCTTTATCTGCCCCGCATTTACCGCCACAGCCAGATCGGCTATAATGGAGTCTTCCGTCTCTCCGGAGCGGTGCGATATAACATTGGTAAAGCCGGCCCTGTGCGCCATCTCAATACAACTAAGTGTTTCAGTAAGAGTACCTATCTGATTCAGTTTAATCAGTATAGAGTTGGCTGAACGCTCTTTTATTCCGCGACTCAGATACTCCATATTGGTCACAAAAATGTCATCACCAACTATCTGTATTTTATCACCCAGTTTGGCGGTAAGCTTCTGCCATCCATCCCAGTCATCCTCGGCCATTCCATCCTCTATTGAGTCAATCGGGTATTTCGATGCCAGAACGGCAAGGTAGTCTACCTGTTCATCGGCTGTAAATTTACCTCCGCCCTTACCTTCAAATTTCGTGTAGTCATACTCTCCGTCAACCAGAAATTCAGATGCCGCACAGTCAAGTGCAATGGTAATCTGTTCGCCTGGCTTATATCCGGCCCTCTCTATTGAGAGCATAATTGAATCGAGAGCATCCTCTGTGCCCTTCAATTCTGGAGCAAAGCCACCCTCATCGCCAACGGCGGTAGAGAGGCCCCTCTCTTTAAGTACCTTTTTCAGCGAGTGAAACACCTCGGTACCCATCCTGAGCGCCTCACTGAATGTGGGAGCTCCAACCGGCCTGATCATAAACTCCTGAAATGCTATGGGTGCATCCGAATGTGAACCACCGTTTATAATATTCATCATAGGTACCGGCATAACCGTAGTGTTGGTTCCTCCTATATACCTGTAGAGAGGCAGGCCATGCATTGAAGCGGCACACCTGGCCACGGCAAGCGATACACCCAGTATCGCATTGGCGCCAAGTTTGCTTTTACTTCCGGTGCCATCTATCTCTATCATCTTCATGTCGATAGCCGTCTGCTCTGAGACCTGCATTCCCGTAAGCTCTTCGGCAATAACATTGTTTACATTGTGTACCGCGTTTAGTACACCCTTGCCCAGATAGCGCTCTTTATCGCCATCTCTTAGCTCCAGTGCCTCGTTATCACCGGTGGAGGCTCCTGAGGGAACAGCAGCCCTGCCGCTGTAACCACTGGCAGTATAAACCTCGACCTCGATAGTCGGATTACCTCTTGAATCGAGTATCTCCCGTGCATGAATATTTACAATCTGACCCATATCGTGACTTTTTTTATTATGACGTTTACCCCTGCAAGTTATTAAAAAAGGGATATGTGTAAACCACACATCCCTCTATAACAATACCCGGCAAAGTTATTACTCCTTATCCTCTCTTTTTTCCGCATCGTCTTCTGCCTTATCTCCGGCGGGCTCATCCGTACCGGCGGCAGCAGATTGGTCATCAGGACTTTTATCCTGCGCATCAGGGGTAGCTTCAGAGTCGGTTTCCGCCTCTGCCACACCCCCGGCATCTGTCGCGGATGCTTCGGCCTGCTCTTCTGTAGCAGCTTCGGTGTCGGCCACAGATTCTTCTGTCTGCAGATCTGTGGCAGCTTGAGTGCCCTCTGACCCTTTGGCCTGCTCTTCCGTGGCAGCTTCAGCAACGGCTGTTGCAGTTGCAGCTGCCTCACCTCCACGCTTCTTAGACCCTCTTCTGCGACGGCTTCTGCCTTTGCTCTCCTTCTGTTCGGCCTCAAGCATATTTTCATTAAAGTCAACCAGCTCAATAATGCACATACTGGCATTGTCACCAAGCCTGTTACCGGTCTTCAATATTCTGGTATAACCTCCCGGCCTTTCGGCAACTGCCACGGAGACCTCACGAAAAAGCTCGGCAACAGCAACTTTATTGCGCAGATAAGTGAAAACCAAGCGTCTGTTCTGAGTAGTGTCCTCTTTAGACCTGGTTATCAACGGTTCTACAAATGTTCTCAATGCCTTGGCCTTAGCTTCGGTGGTGGCAATTCTCTTGCTTATTATAAGCGATGATGCCATATTGGCCATCATAGCCTTTCTGTGAGCACTTTTCCTGCTAAGGTGGTTTATACTTTTCAGATGTCTCATTTCACTTACTGATTACCTTTAATAATTATTCCTTATCCAACTTATACTTCGCCACATCCATTCCGAAAGAGAGATTGAGATTCTCAAGAAGATGGTCAAGTTCGGTCAGTGATTTCTTTCCGAAGTTCCTGAATTTAAGAAGGTCGTTCTTGTTGTACTTAACCAGATCGCCCAGAGACTCAACCTCGGCGGCCTTGAGGCAGTTGAGCGCCCTTACCGAAAGGTCAAGATCTACAAGCTTGGTTTTCAGGAGCTGTCTCATATGAAGAACCTCCTCGTCGAACTCCTCATTCGCTATGGTCTCATCAGAGTCTACTGTAATTTTGTCGTCAGAGAAGAGCATGAAGTGATATATCAGTATTCTGGCAGCCTCTTTGAGAGCCTCCTTCGGATGTATTGAGCCATCGGTCTCTATATCGAGTGTAAGCTTTTCATAGTCTGTCTTCTGCTCGACACGGAAATTGTCAACATCGTACCTGACATTCCTGATGGGAGTATAAATGGCATCCATGGCTATAAGCCCGAACTCCATCTCTTCCGGCTGATTCTCTTCGGCCGGAACATAACCCCTGCCCCTGGTTATCTCTACCTCGATCTGAAGCTTCACATCGGAGCTCATCCGGCATATTACAAGCTCAGGATTAAGAACCTCGAACGAGTTGAGCGCCGAATTGAGTTCGCCGGCCTTAAGTTGGTCACTACCCGAGAACTTCAACATAACCCTCTCGGTATCGGTATCATCAACAATCTTTTTAAACCGTACCTGTTTAAGGTTAAGCACAATATCGGTTACATCTTCAATAACTCCGGCAATTGTTGAAAACTCATGCTCAACACCTTCAATCTTTACTGATGAGATAGCATAACCTTCCAGCGACGAAAGCAGTATTCTTCGCAGGGCATTTCCAACCGTAACACCGTATCCTGGTTCCAGGGGGCGGAATTCGAACCTGCCAAAGCGTTCGTTCACCTCCAGCATTATAACTTTATCGGGCTTCTGGAATGCAAGTATGGCCATAGGACTAGTCTTAATATTGATTATTTTGAATATAGTTCAACTATAAGTTGTTCTTTGATCTCTTCAGGAATTTCAGATCTTTCGGGCAGATTCATAAACTTACCGGCCATCTGGTCTGAATCCCACTCAAGCCAGGAGTACCTGGACGATCCACCTGAACCCAAAGAGTCGGTTATCACCTCAAGAGATTTCGACTTCTCCCTGACCCCAATAATATCACCTGGTTTAAGGGTGTAAGAGGGTATATTGACCACATCGCCATTCACGGTTACATGACGGTGACCAACAAGCTGGCGTGCGGCAGCCCTGGTAGGCGTTATGCCAAGCCTGTAAACAACATTATCGAGCCGTGCTTCAAGCAGCTGAAGTAGTATCTCGCCTGTAACGCCCTTACGCTGAACGGCCTTCTCAAATGTGTTACGAAACTGCCTCTCCAGTATGCCGTAGGTATACTTAACCTTCTGCTTCTCTCTGAGCTGTACACCATACTCGGAGACCTTTCTTCTTCTTTTGTTCATTCCGTGATGCCCCGGAGGATAATTCTTTCTGTCAAGATGCTTATCGGCGCCGAATATAGGCTCACCGAACTTCCTTGCTATTTTTGATCTGGGACCAGTATATCTTGCCATTTGACTATTGTATTATATTAATAAACTCTACCACTTTACTACACCCTTCTCTTTCCGGGAGGCCGGCAGCCGTTGTGTGGCATGGGTGTAACATCTACTATCTCTGTTATCTCTATACCGCAGCTGTTTATTGACCTGATTGCCGACTCTCTGCCAGAGCCGGGGCCCTTGACAAAAACTTTCACTTTTCTGAGGCCATGCTCATAAGCTACTTTTGCGCAGTCTGTTGCGGCCATCTGGGCTGCATAAGGGGTATTCTTCTTGCTTCCCCTGAAGCCCATTTTTCCTGCTGAACCCCAGGATATCACCTGCCCCGAACTATTTGTGAGACTGATGATTATATTATTGAATGAGGAATGAATATATGCCCTTCCTACAGGCTCAATCTTTACAACCTTCTTTCTGGCTGCGCCACTCTTCTTTGCCATAATCTGTTATTTATTTGGTAGCCTTTTTCTTGTTAGCAACGGTTTTCTTTCTTCCCTTACGGGTTCTCGCATTATTCTTGGTACTCTGACCCCGTACCGGTAAACCTATTCTGTGGCGAATTCCGCGGTAGCAGCCTATATCCATCAATCGCTTGATATTCAGCTGCATTTCAGAGCGGAGTTCTCCTTCTGTCTTGTTGTTATCGCTTATAACCTTCCTGATTGAGTTAATCTCCTCATCGTTCCAGTCCTGTACCTTCTTGTTCCTGTCAACACCTACCTGATCAAGTACCTCCTGCGCCTTGTTACGGCCAATGCCATATATATAGGTGAGTGCCACTTCGCCCCTCTTGTTGCGTGGTAAGTCTACACCAACTATTCGTGCCATATACCTCTCTTTAATTTAGTGTGCAAAATTACTTAAATTATCCCTGCCTCTGTTTGAATTTGGGGTTTTTCTTATTTATCACATAGAGCCTTCCCTTTCTGCGAACAATTTTGCAGTCGGCGCTACGCTTCTTTACTGATGCCCTTACTTTCATAACCTCTCTGTTTATATCCTGTTTTACTAAGTCTTCTTTATCTCTGCAACCCTCAATAGTAATGCGCTACTTGTACCTGAAAGTTATGCGCCCCTTTGAAAGGTCGTAGGGTGACATATCAACCTTCACCTTGTCGCCGGGTAATATTTTGATATAGTGCATTCGCATTTTACCTGAAATATGGGCAGTTATCACATGACCATTTTCAAGTTCTACCCTGAACATAGCGTTGGATAGTGCTTCAATAATAGTTCCGTCCTGCTCAATTGATGGTTGCTTAGCCATATTTCTCTATCTTTTGTTTAATACTTCGTCGATGTATTCAAATGTGGTCAGCACATCGGCACTCTCTTTTCCTATTGCAACAGCATACTCGAAGTGCGCCGATACCATACCGTCAGAGGTCTTTACCGTCCAGCCGTCATCACCGAGGGTGGTCTGCCTTTTGCCCATATTGATCATTGGCTCAATGCATATAACCATACCCTGTTTCAGTTTGGGCCCCGTTCCCCTCTTCCCGAAATTGGGTACCTCAGGCGACTCATGAAGCCGCCTTCCAATACCGTGTCCGACCAACTCCCTGACAACGGTGTAGCCACCACTTTCAGCCACGCTCTGTACTGCATATGAGATATCACCTACCCTGTTCCCGACAAGGGCGGCACCAACACCGGCCTCAAGAGAGCGGCGGGTGTACTCCAAAAGACGCTTTACATCGCTTGATATCTCACCCACCGGAAAGGTAAACGCGCTATCGCCGTAGTAACCGTCAATTATCACGCCACAATCTACAGAGACGATATCTCCTTCACGAAGCTCTACATCCGATGGTATTCCGTGTACCACAGCCTCATTGACTGAAGTGCAGAGTGTAGCGGGAAAGCCATTATAGCCTTTGAAAGCGGGGCGCGCCCCATTATCGGCTATATACTCTTCCGCCATGCGGTCAAGCTCAAGTGTACTGATTCCGGGAGATATATACCGGGCAAGAATACCCAGTGTTTCTGACACAAGCAGATTACATCTCCTCAGTAACTCAATCTCTTCCTCACTCTTATTAAAAAACATCAAAGAACAATTTCTTTATTACATGCCACCTCCGGAGCGACCCTTAATACGGCCAGACTTCATCAGGCCATCATAATGTCTCATAAGCAGGTGACTCTCTATCTGCTGCAAAGTATCAAGCACCACCCCCACCATAATAAGCAGTGAGGTTCCTCCAAAAAACTGTGCAAAGAGGGGGCTGACTCCGAACTGTACTGCTATTGCAGGCAAGATAGCCACAGTAGCAAGAAAGAATGAGCCCGGTAATGTAATCTTTGACATCACACCATCGAGAAACTCAACAGTTCTTCTGCCGGGCTTGATTCCGGGTATAAACCCCCCGTTTTTCTTCATATCCTCAGCCATCTGCACCGGGTTTACAGTAATGGCGGTATAAAAATAGGTGAATGCAATTATAAGCAGTGCTGTTACAAGATTATACCAGAATCCGTACATATCTGTAAATGCTCCCAGTATTCTGCCCGGAGTTTCAGACATTCCGATAAACACAATAGGGAGCATCATGAGTGCCTGTGCGAATATGATGGGCATAACTCCTGCTGCGTTGATCTTAAGGGGTATATACTGCCTTACACCGCCAAACTGCTTATTACCAACCACCCGCCTGGCATACTGCACAGGTATTCGCCGGGTGCCCTGAACAAGCAATATGGTACCCAGAATCACTACATAGAGAATTATCATCTCAAGGAGAAGGGCTACCAGTCCGCCTGATCCGCCCATTCTGAGTCCGGCTTCAAATATGAAGCTTTCAGGGAAGCGGGCAATAATACCTATCATAATTATAAGCGATATTCCGTTCCCGATACCCTTATCGGTAATTCTCTCGCCAAGCCACATCACAAACATGGTTCCCGCCGTAAGAATGATTACCGAAGAGATAGTGAAGAATGTACCGGTCAGAATAAAGGCAGAGGGCGGCAGCACATTTCGTATATTGAGAAGATAGCTGGGTGCCTGAAGCACAAGAATTAATATTGTAAGATATCTGGTATACTGATTCATCTTCCGCCTGCCGCTTTCACCCTCTTTCTGAAGTTTCTGAAAGTGGGGAAAAACAATGGCCAGCAGCTGTATAACGATAGAAGCCGAAATGTAGGGCATAATACCCAGGGCAAATATTGAGGCCTGTGAAAAGGCACCTCCCGAGAACATATCGATAAGCCCCATAATACCCCCCTCGGTCTGTGTTCGTAGTGCGTCGAGCTGTGAGGGGTCAACCCCCGGTAGCGTAACGAACGAACCAAGCCTGTAGAGGGCAATAATTGAAAGGGTATAGATAATTCTCGCCCTGAGATCTTCAATTTTGGCAATATTCTTTATAGTCTGAATCAGTCTCATCTGCCTATAATTTAACCGCTTTTCCTTCTTTTGATTCAATAGCCTCTACGGCTGCCTTGCTGAATGCGTGTGCATGCACCTCAACCTTGCTCTCAAGCACACCTTTGGCCAGTATCTTAACCCTGTCGTTCTTTGAGATCAGCCCGGCATTCAGTAGTGTATCGAAATCGATCCTGTCTGTATTAAGCTTTTCTACAAGTGCCTGCAGAGTACTGATATTAATACCTTTATACTCCTTACGGTTTATATTTGTAAAGCCAAATTTGGGCAGGCGCCGCTGAAGTGGCATCTGGCCTCCTTCAAATCCCTTTTTCCTGGAATAACCTGACCTTGATTTGGCTCCCTTATGTCCTCTTGTTGCGGTACCGCCTCTTCCGGAGCCCTCGCCCCTTCCAAGTCTTCTGTTCTTCTTTACTGAGCCTTTGGCTGGTTTTAAATTAGTTAAGTCCATTATATCTCCTCATCAAAATGGTTACCTACTTAATATCTTCAACTGTGACAAGGTGCCTTACCTTTTCAACCATACCCATTACAGGTGGTGTTGCATTATGCTCTACAGACTGGTTAAGCTTTCTCAGTCCCAGTGCATCGAGCACCCTCTTCTGTCTCTCAGGCCTGCCGATTCTGCTCCTGACCTGTTTTACTCTTATTCTCTTCATAGCTCTCTCTGTTTCTTCTCTGCGGTTACAATCTCACTCTGTCTGTAATCTATCCGTTAAAGACCTTGTCGAGCGATACCCCCCTGTGAGCTGCCACGGTTGCAGGCTCACGCAGCTCGAGCAGTGCCTCGAAGGTAGCTTTGACAAGGTTATGCGGATTGGACGACCCCTTTGACTTTGCAAGAACATCCTTTATTCCGACGCTCTCCAGAACGGCCCTCATAGCTCCTCCGGCCTTAACACCGGTACCCTCCGATGCAGGCTTGAGAAAGACCCTTGCTCCCCCGTATTTGGCAACCTGTTCGTGTGGTATGGTACCCTTGTAGACCGGAACCCTTATAAGGTTCTTCTTGGCATCCTCTATCCCCTTGGCGATAGCAGTTGTAACCTCATTGGCTTTGCCCAGTCCGTGGCCTACAATGCCATCTTCGTTACCAACTACCACTATTGCCGAAAAGCTGAATGTACGCCCCCCTTTGGTGACTTTGGTAACCCTCTGTATACTAACCAGTCTGTCTTTAAGGTCCAGATCACTGGTCTTCACTTTCCTTATTCCTTCTGCCATACCTTTTTAGAATTTTAAGCCCCCTTCACGGGCTGCTTCTGCCAATGATTTAATTCTGCCATGATAGCGGTACCCGTTCCTGTCAAAAACAACCTGACCGATACCTTTATCCTTACACCTCTCTGCGAGTATCTTCCCTACCATTGCTGCCTGTTCGCGCTTTGGAACGCCACTGCTCTTCTCTGCCAGCTCTTTATCTTTCGAGCATGCGGCAAGCAGTGTTATCCCGTTCAGGTCATCTATCATCTGCGCGTATATCTGCTTATTGCTTCTAAAGACAGAGAGTCTGGGTTTCTCGGGCGTACCCACTATATTCTTACGGATTCTCAATTTTATCCGCTTTCTGTTATCTCTTTTGGTTAAGGCCATCTCTTCAAACTTTTATTCGATTATACACTTGCCGATTTTCCGGCCTTCCTGCGCAATTGCTCCCCGACAAATTTGATTCCCTTTCCTTTGTAGGGCTCCGGCGGTCTTAGGGAGCGAATTTTGGCTGCAACATGACCAATTAGCTGCTTATCTGTACTGGTAAGAGTTACCACCGGGTTGCTTCTCTTTTCGGTTTTGGCCTCTACTTTAACCTCCTGGGGTATCTCAATGGCTATATCGTGTGAATAGCCAAGAGTCAGATTGAGCATCTGGCCTGCCGATTCGGCACGATATCCCACACCCACAAGCTCGAGTTCCTTCTTATAGCCCTCGGAGACGCCTGTCACCATATTGGCTATAAGCGACCTGTAAAGGCCGTGAAGCGACTTGTGCCGTTTCGATTCCGTTGGTCTTGAAACCAGTACCTGGCTATCTTTTATTTCCACAATGAGATCGCTGTCAATCTGCTGCGACAGAGTTCCCAGAGGGCCTTTCACACTCACCATATTGGTATCGCTTACCTCAACGGTAACACCAGATGGCAGGTCTACAGGTGATTTTCCTATTCGTGACATTTAGGCACTCCTTTAAAAATTAATATACATAACACAAAACTTCTCCGCCGATCTTCTCTCTCCTGGCCTCCTTATCGGTCATCAGCCCCCTCGATGTAGAGATGATCGCTATTCCCAGCCCGTTAAGCACCCTTGGTATCTCGTCAACACCGGCATACTTACGGAGCCCGGGACGGCTGGCCCTGTCAAGCCCCTTTATAGCCGGTTTCTGGCTTTTGGTGTCATACTTCAGGGCTATCTTTATTGTTCCCTGCGGACCTTTTTCATCAAGGAACTTATAGCTGAGAATATATCCCTTATCGTAGAGTATCCTGGTAATACCCTTATTCATGTTTGATGATGGTATCTCAACAACTTTATGACCTGCCATAACGGCATTTCGTACTCGGGTCAGAAAATCTGCAACTGGATCAGTCATCGCTCTATATTGATTATATTATATAATTACTCCTTTATCTGTTAACTACCAGCTGGCCTTCCTAACACCGGGTACAAGGCCCTTGGACGCCAACTCTCTGAATGTGATCCTGCTAAGTCCGAACTGCCTTATATACCCTCTGGGCCGACCGGTAAGTTTGCACCGGTTTCTGAGCCTGTTAGGGTTAGAGTTGCGCGGAATACGGCTTAGTCCGACATAGTCACCTTCGGCCTTAAGCCGGGCTCTCTTTTCGGCATACTTCTGAACCATTTTTGCTCTCTTAACCTCGCGGGCTTTCATTGACTCTTTAGCCATACTGTCTAGTTTTTATCTGTTTTGAACGGCAGGCCAAAGCGCTTAAGCAGGGCAAGACCCTCCTCATCGGTTCTGGCATCCGTTACAAATGTTATCTGCAAACCATTAATTTTAAGAACTTTGTCAAGGTCTATCTCCGGAAATATAATCTGCTCTGTTACTCCCAGCGTATAGCAACCTCTTCCATCCAGTTTGTTATTTATACCTTTAAAATCCCTGATACGGGGCAGGGCTACAGCTATGAGTCTCTCAAGAAACTCATACATTCTCTCTCTTCTGAGGGTTACCATGGCACCAATTGCCATATTCTTCCTCAGCTTAAAATTTGATATATCCTTCCTCGATATTGTCTGAACAGCCTTCTGTCCGGCTATACTGGAAATCTCCTTCACGGCAACCTCGAGCAGCTTCTTGTCTGCAATAGCCTGTCCGAGCCCCTGATTAATCACTATCTTTTTTAACCGGGGCACCTGCATTTCGGTTGTGTAACCGAACTCTTTCACGAGAGCAGGTACTATCTCATCTTTATACTTTGTCTTTAAAGCAGGCGTGTACATTACTTGATCTCCTCTCCTGATTTTTTTGAATAGCGTACTAATTTGTTCTTTTCGTTAAGCCTCCGTCCTATTCTGGTAGCTTCGCCAGTAGACGGATCTACCAGCAGAAGGTTAGAGACATGTATGGGTGCCTCTCTTTTAATGATACCTCCCTGCGGGCTCTTGGCATTGGGCTTGGTATGTTTCGATACCATGTTGACTCCCTCTACCAATGCACGATCCTTCTCGCGGTTCACCTCAAGTACCCGGCCCTTCTGTCCTTTCGATTCACCGGATATTACAATCACGGTATCTCCCTTTTTGACATGTAATTTCTTCTGCATAGCTCTCTAATTATAATACTTCGGGTGCAAGTGATACTATCTTCATGTTCTTATCGCGCAGCTCTCTTGCCACAGGTCCGAATATTCGTGTACCGCGAACCTCATCGGCAGTATTAAGAAGTACAACCGCATTGTCATCAAACTTGATATATGATCCGTCAGCTCTTCTAATAGCTTTTCTGGTGCGCACCACTATCGCTCTTGAAACCTGTCCCTTTTTTGCCTCACCCGACGGCATGGCGCTTTTAATGCTAACAACAATCTTGTCGCCTACAGAGGCGTATCTCTTCCTGGTGCCTCCCAGAACCCTGATACAGAGCACTTCCTTTGCCCCGGAATTATCAGCTACCGTTAATCTGCTTTCCTGTTGAATCATGACTACTTGGCTCTTTCAATTATTTCGACTAATCTCCACCTTTTACTTCTGCTGAGCGGGCGGGTCTCCATTATACGGACAGTATCGCCTATTACACAGCTATTCTCCTCATCATGGGCCATTAGCTTCTTTGTTCTGCTGATAAACTTGCCGTACATAGGATGCTTTATCTTTCTCTTTATTGCCACGACAATAGATTTGTCCATCTTATTGCTGACGACAACACCTGTCCGTTCTTTTCTCAGATTTCTTTCCATCACCCGGTTGTGGTATTAGTATTCGACTTCATATCTCTGCTGCGCAGCTCTGTCAGTATCCTTGCGATATTCTTCTTTGTCTGACTAAGTTTGGTAGTATTATCCAGAGGGGAGATAGCGTGGTTGAGTCTCATTCTCAACAGGGCTGTCCTCTCGTTATCGAGTCTCTCATGAAGCTCCTGGGGTGTTAACTCCCTTAATTCTGACATTTTCATGCGATGAGTATTTTTTATCTCAAATTGATATTATCACTTCTGGTAGTCGCGTCTTACAATAAATTTTGTAGTAATGGGCAGTTTTTGTGCTCCCAGTCTCAGTGCTTCACGGGCCACCTCGAAAGGTACTCCCTCGGCCTCAAGAATGACTCTGCCCGGAGCAACCGGGGCAACAAAACCCTCTGGCGCACCTTTACCCTTACCCATACGAACCTCTGCAGGCTTCTTTGTTATGGGCTTGTCAGGGAAAATTCTTATCCAGAGTTGTCCCTCCCTCTTCATATATCTTGTTACCGCCTGACGGGCAGCCTCAATCTGTCTTCCTGTTATCCATGAAGCCTCAAGAGCTTTAATACCAAAGGAGCCAAAGGCAAGCTGGTTTCCTCTCTGGGAGTTGCCCTTTACACGCCCCTTCTGGGCTCTTCTGTATTTTGTCTTTTTCGGTTGTAACATTGTTGTCTGCTTTATAATATTGATTAATCTGGGCCGTAAGAGGTGTTAGCCTACTTCCTTGCCCTTCTTTTCATAGCCTTGGCCTTCTGGTTCTTAACACCAATATTGGGACTGAGATCTCTCTTTCCAAACACCTCACCATTACATATCCAGACCTTCACCCCGAGTACTCCGACCTTTGTGTGAGCCTCACAAAGGGCATAGTCAATATCGGCTCTGAAGGTATGCAGTGGAATCCTTCCATCCTTATAGGTTTCGCTTCTTGCCATTTCCGCACCACCAAGTCTGCCGCTGATAAGCACCTTTATGCCTTCGGCTCCCATTCTCATGGTCGATGCTACAGACATTTTGATAGCCCTTCGGTACGAGACTTTGCCTTCAACCTGTCTCGCTATGCTGGTAGCAACGATATTGGCATCAAGCTCGGGGCGCTTAACTTCAAAAATATTTATCTGTATCTCTTTGCCGGTAAGCTTCTTGAGCTCCTCTTTCAATTTGTCAACCTCCTGGCCTCCCTTGCCAATGATAATACCGGGACGGGCCGTATTTACGGTTACTGTAATGAGTTTCAGGGTTCTCTCAATTACAATTTTTGATATACTTGCCTTGGCGAGTCTGGCATTGAGATAATCTCTTATTTTGGAATCTTCAACAAGTTTCCCTGAAAAGTCCTTACCGCCATACCAGTTGGAGTCCCAGCCTCTGATAATGCCCAAACGGTTACCTATCGGATTTACTTTCTGTCCCATCTATTCTAATTTGATGTTGTTGATTCAAGTTGTTTCGTCCTGCTGTCCAGTATCAGGGTCACATGATTTGATCTCTTCCTTATCCTGTAGGCTCTTCCCTGTGGGGCAGTCTGCAGTCTCTTCAATGTTCTGCCGGCATTTACAAATGCCTCTTTAATATAGAGATTGCTATCCTCTATGCGCTCACCTTCATTCTTCTGTTCCCAGTTAGATATAGCCGAAAGAAGCAGTTTCTCAACCCTGCGGGAAGCCTCTTTTGAACTGAACCTCAGAACATCAAGAGCCCTGTTGACCTCCATGCCCCTGATCATATCTATCACCAGCCTCATTTTTCTGGGAGATGTGGGACAGTCACGCATTATTGCCTGACATATCTCCTTTCTCTCTTGCTTCATCATTTCGGCTCTATTTCTTTTTCTTGCACCCATCGCTTAACGGTTTTCGCTGTTTTAATCTCTTTGCATTATCTCTTGTTTCCGGCATGCCCGCGGTAGGTCCGTGTTGGCGCAAACTCACCCAGTTTATGACCCACCATATTCTCGGTTACATATACCGGAATGAACTTGCTACCGTTATGCACAGCTACGGTATGGCCCACAAAATCGGGCGATATCACCGAACGCCTCGACCAGGTCTTGAGAACGCCCTTCTTTCCACCATCGTTCATCTCAAGAATCCTCTTTTCGAGTTTAAAGTCAATGAACGGCCCTTTTTTTACTGATCTGCTCATGATATATCGCTATTTTTTGCGTCTCTCAATAATATGCATGTTTGAATACTTCTTCCTGTTTCTGGTACGGTACCCCTTGGCAGGCAGTCCCTTTTTCGATCTGGGGTGGCCACCCGATGCTCTTCCTTCTCCACCGCCCATGGGGTGGTCTACCGGGTTCATCACAACCGGACGGGTTCTTGGCCTGCGTCCCAGCCAGCGCGACCTGCCAGCCTTACCGGAAATCTCAAGGCTGTGATCGGGGTTGGATACTGTACCGATAGTGGCACGGCATGTAACCGGAATAAGCCTTGTTTCGCCCGAAGGCATTTTTACTGTCGCATACTTGCCATCGCGGGCGGCAAGCTGGGCATAAGATCCGGCACTTCTTGCTATGGCAGCGCCCTTGCCCGGCTTAAGCTCAATATTATGCACAACCGTGCCGAGAGGAATATTGGCAAGGGGAAGCGCATTACCGACTTCCGGAGCCGCATCGGGGCCTGACATTATCTCCTGTCCGGCCTTGAGTCCGTGGGGAGCAACAATATACCTCTTCTCTCCGTCGTTATAGACAACCAGAGCTATTCTGGCAGAGCGGTTAGGATCATACTCAATGCTCTTCACTACTGCCGGCATTCCATCCTTATTCCGGCGAAAATCAATTATGCGGTACATCCTTTTGTGTCCGCCCCCTCTGTATCTCAGTGTCATCTTGCCGCTGGCATTCCTTCCTCCGCTTTTCTTCAGAGGGGCGAGGAGGGATTTCTCCGGCTTCGAACGGGTAACAGTGTCAAAGGCACTTATCACCTTGTGTCGCTGGCCTGGTGTAACAGGCTTTAATTTCCTAACTGCCATACTATATAGTGTATTCTATTATATATTGCTGTAAAAATCGATAGACTCACCTTCTGCCAGGGTAACCACAGCCTTTTTGGTCTTTGCGGTTTTCCCGGTTACAATACCCGATTTGGTATGACGACTCTTCCTTTTGCCACCGTATATCATGGTATTCACCTCATCTACCTTCACTCCGTAAAGCTGCTCAACCGCGCTCTTTATCTGAAGTTTATTGGCATTCAGGGAGACAAAGAATCCGTAACGGTTGAATTTTTCGCCCTGGGCGGTCATCTTCTCGGTTACAATCGGCTTAATTAAAATATCCATCTCGTTTCAGTTTTCTAGTTGTCGGCAGTTGCGTTCAAAGCATCAACCGCACTCTCGAAAAGCACCACAGCAGAGGCTTTCATAATAGCATATGTGTTTAGACCTGAGGGTGTTAAAACCTGCACGCCCTGCAAATTTCGAGATGACAAATATATGTTTTTATTTTGTTCCGGTAAAACAAATAACGATTTTTTATTCAAGATATTAAGGTTGTTTCCGACCCTGGCAAATTCGCCTGTTTTAGGGTTCTCCAGGGTGAAATCTTCAAGCACAATTATACTATTGCCTTTTGCCTTATATGAGAGCGCTGATTTTCGAGCCAGAGACTTAACTTTTTTATTAAGCTTAAAGCCATAGTATCTGGGTCTTGGGCCAAAAACTCTTCCGCCACCGCGAAAAATCGGATTTTTGATATCGCCGAATCTGGCGGTACCGGTACCCTTCTGTCTCTTTATCTTCTTTGTACTACCCTTGACTTCAGATCTCTCTTTTGTTTTATGTGTACCCTGCCTGTTGTTTGCCATAAACTGCTTGGTATCCAGATATATGGCATGATCATTAGGCTCGATCCCGAAGATAGAATCACTTAGATTCACCTTTCTTCCGGTATCCTTACCTTCTCTGTTCAAGACTGTTACTTCCATCACTTCGTAATTATTAAATATCCACCTTTCGGACCTGGTACCGATCCCTTTACTAACATCAGATTACTCTCAGGTATCAGTTTCATAACCCTGAGGCTAATCGCCATAACCTGCTGGTTACCCATTCGCCCGGCCATACGCATACCCTTGAATACTCTTGATGGCCATGAAGAGGCGCCAAGTGATCCGGGGGCCCTCTCCCTGTTGTGCTGTCCGTGGGTCTGGTCGCCCACTCCGGCGAAACCATGCCTTTTCACAACACCCTGAAAGCCTCTTCCTTTTGACCAGCCGGTAACATCAACCCATCGGTCAGGACGGAACAGTTCTACCGTCAGAACTTCGCCGGGATTGTACTCTCCCGTAGGAAATCCTGTAAACTCGACCAGCTTTTTCTTCGGTGTTGTATTGGCCTTTTTGAAGTGGCCCTTTTCGGCTCTGGTGGTTACCTTTTCTCTCTTCTCGTCATAGCCGAGCTGAAGGGCTGAGTAGCCATCTTTCTCCTCGGTCTTAACCTGCGTTACAACACATGGACCGGCCTCAATAACTGTAACCGGCACACTTTTTCCATCTTCATCGAAAATGGATGTCATTCCTATCTTTTTGCCTATTAATCCCTGCATTTTTTAATTCTTTACCGGTTTCACACTTTTATCTCTACCTCAACACCACTGGGCAGCTCAAGCTTCATTAGTGCGTCAATGGTTTTTGGCGTGGAGCTGTAAATATCAAGAAGTCTCTTATAAGAGGAGAGTTGAAACTGCTCGCGCGACTTCTTATTCACGAATGGTGAGCGGTTAACGGTATATATCCGCTTATGTGTCGGCAACGGAATGGGTCCGCTGACCACGGCACCGGTTGTCTTCACTGTCTTTACGATCTTCTCGGCAGACTTGTCTACCAGATTGTGGTCGTACGACTTCAGTTTGATTCGAATTTTCTGACTCATCTTTAAAGAATTTTTCCTTTGGTAATTTCCACTATCCGTTTGGCAATTTCTGCAGGCACCTCTTCGTAGCAGGAAAACTCCATGGTAGATGTAGCTCGCCCCGAGGTAAGGGTTCTAAGTACTGTAACATAGCCAAAATTCTCTGCCAGAGGTACTTTTGCCTTTATAACCCTTGATCCTGCTTTCGATTCCATACCCTCGACCTTTCCTCTTCTTCTGTTAAAATCGCCTACCACATCGCCAACATACTCCTCAGGAGTTACCACCTCTGCCGACATTATCGGCTCAAGCAGTATGGGATTGCATTTATAAGCAGCGCTTCTGAAGGCCTGCCTTGCGGCGATCTCAAAAGAGAGTGAATCGGAATCGACCGGATGGTATGAACCGTCTTTGAGAACAACTTTGAGGCTGTCAAGCGGAAAGCCGGCCAGCGGTCCGTTGTACATCGCTTCACGAAATCCTTTCTCGACAGAAGGTATATACTCTTTTGGCACATTACCTCCCTTAATCTCGTTTACGAATACAAGTCCGCGCTCACCATCTTCTACAGGCATTATATCAACAACGATATCTGCAAATTTGCCGCGGCCTCCCGACTGTTTACGGAATACTTCGCGATGTTCTGCAACTGTTGTGATAGCCTCCTTGTAGGCAACCTGGGGCGCACCCTGGTTACACTCCACTTTAAACTCTCTTCTCAGACGGTCAACAAGTATCTCAAGGTGAAGCTCTCCCATTCCGTTTATAACTGTTTGTCCGCTGTCGGGGTCGGTCTTCACCTGGAAAGTGGGATCCTCTTCCGCCAGCTTCTGAAGGGCCTGGGAAAGCTTGTCAAAATCATGTTGTGTTTTCGGTTCTATTGCAACGCCTATTACAGGATCGGGAAAATCCATCGACTCCAGTACAACAGGCTTATTGATGGCACAGAGCGTATCTCCGGTAACAAGGTCTTTGAATCCCACACCGGCGCATATATCTCCTGCTGAAATCTTCTCTATCGGGTTCTGTTTATTGGCGTGCATCTGGAAAAGTCTGTTAACCCTTTCCCTTTTCCCTGTGCGGGTATTGAGTACCATATCGCCCGTTTTGAGCTCGCCCGAGTATACCCGGAGGAATGCCAGTCTTCCCACGAAAGGATCTGTGGCAATTTTGAAAACCAGAGAAGCCATTGGCTCCGTCGCATCAGGTCCCCTGTTAACAGGTTCATCATTCCGCGGGTCAGCTCCGGTTATACCACCGATATCGAGGGGCGAGGGGAGGAAACTTACTATACCGTCAAGAAGTCTCTGCACACCCTTATTCTTAAACGAGGCGCCACACATTACCGGCACTACGATATTTTCGAGGGCTGAGCGCCTCAGAACATCGATAACCTCATCGGGCGAGATAGATTGCGAGTCGTCGAAGTATCTCTCAAGAAGAGAGTCATCGACTACTGCCACCGCCTCAAGCATTGATGTACGCCACTCTTCAGCCTCCTCGACCATCTCTGCGGGTATCTCCTCCAGTTCATATTTCACGCCCAGCTTCTCGTCCGGATACCATACAACGGCCTTCATATATACCAGGTCTATCACACCCGTGAAGTTCTCTTCCGACCCTATAGGTATCTGAACCGGTACGGGATTGGCACCCAGCCGCTCTTTTATCTGCTGTACAACCCCGTAGAAGTCTGCTCCGGCCCTGTCCATCTTATTGATAAAGGCGATACGGGGTACGCCATACTTATTGGCCTGTCTCCAAACGGTTTCAGACTGGGGCTCTACACCACCAACGGCACAAAAGACAGCCACTGCTCCGTCGAGCACCCTAAGAGATCGCTCCACCTCTACGGTAAAGTCGACATGACCCGGAGTATCGATAACATTAATCTTATACTGCTGGTCGCGATAGTTCCAGTAGGTTGTTGTAGCTGCAGAGGTGATGGTTATACCTCTCTCCTGCTCCTGTACCATCCAGTCCATCTGCGCGTTGCCGTCATGAACCTCACCAAGCCTGTGGGTACTACCGGTGTAGAAGAGTATTCTCTCTGTTGTAGTGGTCTTCCCGGCATCGATGTGTGCCATGATTCCGATGTTTCTGGTATATTTCAGGTCAGTTTTCATCTCTGCTGCCGTTCGCTTTTAAAACCGGAAGTGGGCAAACGCCTTATTGGCCTCAGCCATACGGTGTGTATCCTCTTTTCTCTTGAAGGCCGCCCCTTCGTTATTATAGGCCGCCATAACCTCAGCAGCAAGGCGGTCTGCCATAGAGCGCCCGGCCCGTTTCCTGGCAAACATGATCAGGTTTTTCATTCCGATGCTCACCTTACGGTCGGCCCTGATCTCCATTGGCACCTGAAAGGTGGCTCCGCCCACCCTGCGGCTCTTAACCTCAACCTGCGGGGTGATATTTTCCAGCGCATGTTTCCAGATATCAAGTGAGGTTTTGCCCTCGATATTCATCTTCGCATCTATTATGTCGAGCGAATCGTAGAATATCTGAAGCGCCAGATTCTTCTTGCCACTATACATCATATTATTAACGAACCTTGTCACGAAGGGGTCGTTATATTTCGGATCGGGTAGTATGATCCGCTTTTTGGGTTTTGACTTTCTCATTGTCTGACTCCTTTTTTAGCTTTTACTCTTGGGCCTCTTTGTACCATACTTGGATCGTCTCTGCGAGCGGCCCTCAACACCAGATGCATCGAGTGCACCCCTTACCAGGTGGTACCTCACACCGGGAAGATCCTTAACCCTACCACCCCTTATAAGGACTATAGAGTGTTCCTGCAGGTTATGTCCTTCACCGGGTATGTAGGCATTAACCTCCTTACCATTGGTGAGTCTTACCCTGGCGACTTTTCTCATAGCCGAATTCGGTTTTTTCGGTGTTGTGGTGTAAACACGAACACAAACACCTCTTCTCTGGGGGCACGAATCCAAAGCAGGCGCCTTGCTCTTCTCGACAAGCCTCTTCCTGCCTTTCCTCACTAATTGCTGAATTGTTGGCATATTGTACTTTTATTTATCAATACTCACTCCCAAAAAGGGCTGCAAAGGTATTATTTATTGTTTAACATACTGTTGTCTCAGCCATTTTTTTCGGAGGAACCAGGGCCACCCGTTTATGGGCACCCCCACCTGTGCTGCAGCAACGCGGCACGCTAAGAGCAACCTGCTCCCCCTGTAAAAATCGCATTAACTAGCTGGTTGTAAGTTCTCATCAGGTTACTTCCCGACTCTTCCCGAAAGAAAAAACTTTTATAGACTTACCCTTGGAAAGAAGGGCCGGTACTCCTGTGGTCTCTTCAAAACCGCGGCAAAGAAAGTAAAAAAAATTGATTACACACCCATTTTCAGCGAATTTTTCCACAACATGAAGATGTATGATACAGGAGGGCCGCATGGAACACCTGGGTTTAGCGACCGGCAGGCTCATCAGAGACCGAATTATACAGAGAGAGACTCTACTGACAAATAAAATTATTAATTTTGCACCTCCAAAAGAGTGAATATATATAATTATTGTATAACCAGTAATCCACTTCACAGAGATGAAAACTTACCAGACTGATCAGATCAGAAACATAACGCTGCTGGGAAATTCAGGATCCGGGAAAACGACCCTGGCCGAGGCGATGCTCTTTAACGGAGGCGTCATTGAGAGGCGTGGTACCATAGATGGTAAAAACACCGTTTCAGACTACAAGCCTATTGAACATGAGAATGGTAACTCGCTATTCTCGACTGTTCTTTACGCCCCCTACAGTGATTATAAGATAAATATTATCGACACACCTGGTCTTGAAGACTTCAACGGTGGCGTTATATCATCGCTCACCGCCACAGATTGTGGTTTAATGCTTATAAGTTCAACCAATGGAGTCGAGGTCGGTTCTGAGGTTCATTTCAGACATGCCGACAGGATGGATAAGCCTGTAATTTTTGCCATAAACGGCATTGATCATGAAAAATCCAATTTCGACAAGGCGGTCGAGATGATGAAAGAGCGTTTTGGTCCCAATGTCTGTCTGGTTCAGTTTCCCGTCGATGAAGGTGTTAATTTCACCTCTGTTATAGATATACTCAAGATGAAGATGCTCACCTGGCCGAAAGATGGAGGCAAAGCAGAGCTCTCTGACATACCCGACCAGCATAAAGAGAGAGCCGAAGAGCTCTTCAGTGCCCTTGTAGAGAAGGCCGCTGAAAGCGAAGAGAGCCTTATGGAGATCTTCTTTGAGAACGAGACCCTCACCGAAGAGGAGATGCAGCGTGGTCTTGTAGCCGGTATTGCTCAAAGGGGTATATTCCCGGTATTTGTTACATCTGCAAAAAACAACTTCGGTGTTGACAGGGTAATGGAGTTTATCACCCAGGCAGGTCCGAAAGTTACTGATCTCCCCGCCCCTGTCAACAACGACGGCGATGAGGTAAAGCCTGACCCATCCGGTCCGGCATCAGTATTTATCTTCAAGTCTGCCATGGAGGAGCACATCGGAGAGATCAACTATTTCAGGGTCATGTCTGGTAAGGTAACTGAAAACCTTGATGTTATAAACTCAATGAACAGCGGCAAAGAGAGGCTTGCACAGATATTCACCTGCGCCGGCAAGAACCGTGTCAAGGTTTCAGGAATGCAGGCCGGTGATATAGGTGCATTTGTTAAGCTCAAGGGAACCAAGACCAATCACACCCTCAATGCCCCTGGAACCGACTGGAAGTTTCCGCCGGTTAATTTCCCCGAAGCCAAGTACAGAACTGCCATAAGGCCAGTTAGTGAGGGTGACGAAGAGAAGCTTGGCGACGCTCTCAGTAAGATCAGTATGGAAGACCCCACCATAAAGATTGAGTACTCCAAAGAGCTCAAGCAGATAATAGTTCATGGTCAGGGAGAGTACCACCTCAATATAATGAGGTGGCATCTCGACAACATCTACAAGATAGAGACCGAGTTTCTGCCGCCGAAAATCCCTTACCGCGAAACCATCACAAAAGCAGCACAGGCAGACTACCGCCACAAAAAGCAGTCTGGGGGTGCCGGGCAATTCGGTGAGGTTCACATGATAATAGAGCCCTACACTGAAGGGGCGCCGGACAAGGAGATGCACAAGATAAACGGAAAGGAGATAAAGCTCTCACTCCGTGACCGCGATGAGATACCACTTCAGTGGGGCGGTAAGCTTATCTATGTCAACTGTATTGTAGGCGGATCTATTGATGCCCGTTTTATGCCTGCCATACTCAAGGGTATAATGGAGAAGATGGAAGAGGGTCCGCTTACAGGCTCATATGCCCGCGACATAAGGGTATATGTCTATGATGGCAAGATGCACCCGGTCGACTCTAACGAAATATCATTCAAGCTGGCAGGAAGGAATGCCTTCAGCACCGCATTCAAAAATGCCGCACCCAAAATACTGGAGCCCGTATATGAAGTTGAAATAATGGTACCCTCCGATCGCATGGGCGATGTAATAAGTGACCTTCAGGGTCGTCGCGGAATGGTACTGGGAATGTCATCCGAGAAGGGTTTCGAGGTTGTAAAGGCAAGGGTACCTCTGGCCGAGATGAACAAATACTCAACCGCCCTAAGTTCAATAACGGGGGGTAGGGCGATGTACAGCATGAAGTTTGCCGAATATGCAGCGGTACCATCCGATGTGCAGGATTCGGTTATCAAGGCGTACGAGGCTCAGGCAGAAGAGGAGTAACAGCCTGCACGATATTATAATGCTAAAGAGAGCGGCAGCCGGAAAGGCTGCCGCTCTCTTTTATATATCTCCTCTTCAATGCTTTGATGTTAAGAGACTCTCCTGTACTGTTTCAGAGTCATCACCGATCCGGTGGCCAGGAAGAGGTAGCCAAGCAGCTCTATCCCCTCCTGAAGAGCGCTCTTAAAGAAGTGAGAGTAGTGTTCCCCCATTATCTCCTTCCAGAGAAGATTACCACTGCCAAAGACCCTGCTGAATACCAGAATGATTATAAGGCCCGCCATAAGGAAAAACCATGCGCGTGTATCGAAAAAGCGTGCCATCGGTTCAATGACCGTGTCGCGGCATTTTATCAGCACATAGAGAACTGTAGCTATTGCAAGCGTTATTGCCGGCCAGAACCAGAATCCATGCCATATCATATCGAAAAGGAAGTCAAACTCCCTTATCAGCATGGTGCCGAAAAAGCCGGCCACAAGGGCAAAGAGCCCCCTTAGGTCAGGCCTGCGAACGGCAAGCACCGTCATAATAATGGCCGACATAAGCAGCAGGCCCTCCTGGGTAAACTCGGTAACAGATATCTCCCCCACCTCATTGCCGAGTATGGTAATATCAATGTATATGGCAAGTGGTGCCACAAGAGTAATAAGTGCAAGCAGGAAAAACTCCCCTACCCCTTTCAATACACGGTTCATATCTCAGACTGTTTTATGGTTTATAGTTAATCTGCAAAGTCTGGTAGCTTAATGTGGTACAGACCCGGGCCGCACTGCACATCTGCTCCGTCTGCTGGCTGCAAGCTGCCATCACGCTCCAAAATAGAAAGTTATGGTCATCGGGTCAGTATAACTACCGGCAGGCCAAATATAGCCAATAAAACGCGGGTAAGAAAAAACAGTGAGTCAGGTTTTCATAGTCGAAAGCGGGCAGAGAACAGGCAGGGCGTCAATCAAAAGAGAGAGCCGCCATAAAGGTTGCCGGAATCGACAGCAGGCAGATCGGTAACCAAAACAGAGAACTGCCATAAAGGTTGCCGGAATCGACAGCAGGCAGATCGGTAACCAAAACAGAGAACTGCCATAAAGGTTGCCGGAATCGACAGCAGGCAGAGAACAGGCAGGGCGGTAGCGGTGACAAACCGAAAAGGATATTTCAGCGATATACCCCCGGGCGAGCGGTCCTGCTAGTGTCGTGTCAATGCTACTGTGTCGGTTAAGTCGTTGAAATTTTTTCTCAGATCAAAAAAGAAAAACTGCGCATAGCCATAGCTATGTAAAGGTTTTATTTTGCTGAGATGAGGAAAA
>SLNP01000001.1 GCA_007132995.1 Bacteroidales bacterium
ACCGTAATGGATTTCCTTAATCAGTTATGGGATGCAGCCCTGCCTGTGGCAATTGATGAGGCAAAAGCACAAAATGACCTTATAAGGGCTGAAGGAAAAGATTTCAGCCTTGAGCCGTGGGACTGGTGGTTCTACACCGAAAAGATAAAGAGAGAGAGGTTCGATCTGGATGATGAGGTAACCAGGCCCTACTTTGCCGTAGAGAATGTGATCGAAGGCATGTTCTATGTAGCAAAAAGGCTATTTGATCTCGATTTTAAAAAACTTGAAGAGGTTCCGGTATACCACCCCGATGTAATTGTATATGAAGCCAGTCGCAATGGAGATCACATAGGGGTACTCTTTATCGACAACTTTCCCAGAGCATCCAAGAGAGGTGGTGCCTGGTGTACCGCTTTCAGAATGCAGAGAAGAGAGCCGGACGGTGCCATGATCACTCCCCTTGTATCTATTGTCGGCAACTATACTCCTCCCTCCGGAGATACACCTGCTCTCATGACAGCCAGTGAGGCGGGCATTCTTTTCCATGAGTTTGGCCACGCACTTCACCAACTGCTCTCCGATGTCACCTACCCCAGTGTGGCAGGAACCTCAGTACCCAGAGATTTTGTAGAGCTCCCTTCCCAAATCATGGAGCACTGGGTTCTTCAACCCGAGTTGCTTAAGATATATGCACGGCATTATGAGACAGGAGAGGTGATACCCGGTGAGCTAGTCTCAAGAATGGAAGAGGCCAGAACCTTCAACACCGGTTTCATCACAGTCGAATATCTGGCTGCGGCACTTCTGGATATGGAGTTTTATACCCTTCAGTCGCCGGTAGATATTGTAGCAAGGGAGTTTGAAGATGCAGTTATGGATAGGTATGGATTGATAGATGAGATTATTCCGAGATACCGTTCTACCTATTTTAATCACATCTTCACTTTCGGGTACGACGCGGGCTACTATAGCTACATATGGAGTGAAAGGCTTGACACCGATGCCTTCCAGGCATTCATAGAGGCCGGTGACATTTTTGACAGCGAGGTCGCAGCAGCTTTCGAGAGAGAGATCCTCTCAAGAGGGGGCAGTGCGGAACCCCGTGAGCTATACATTAACTTCAGGGGGAGAGAACCGGGCATAGAGGCACTGCTAAGGCACAGAGGCCTTATAGAGTAGATACACGGCCCTGTTATATCCTGCAAGGGCGCGGCTGCAACCCGGGTCAGCCTGTTTGAAATTCATGCCTCCGTGCTTGGAGCCAATAATTTCCGGTGGCTGCACACAGATAACTGTTATGCCTGTGAGGACGCGAGAGTTTAATGCAATAACAGAGGCCGGTGGCCTTTTCGCATCCTTTTTATTACTATTTTGGCTGCCATGAGAGTCAGGCTTTTTCAGATTACAGTAATATCGGTAATAACACTACTGCTGCCCGCCCGCCTGAACTCTTCGGAAAAACCTCAACCTGTCGGCGGATTACTTGATCTGCGCAGCCTCACTATCGACAACAGCTTTATAATCTCTCTGAACGGTGAATGGGAGTTTTACTGGATGGAGTTGCTCCGCCCCCACCACTTCATAAGTGACACCCTGCCCCCCTCACGCTCATTTATTAATGTTCCCTCCTACTGGACCGCCAGCAGGGCGACAGATATTTATACCACGCCACACGGTTACGCCACATACAGGCTAAGAGTACTTCTTCCCCCTAATACAACCACACCTCTGGGGCTTGACCTAAAGGTTATGGACTCCTCTTACGATCTATATATTGATGGCATATACCTTGGCAGTAATGGGGTTCCCGGCACATCGGAAGGAAATACTATTCCCTCCTACACCCCCCGTATCTATCGACACACCCCTCTCTCCGACACACTCGACATACTGATAAATGTCTCCAACTTCCACCACAGGCGTGGAGGTTTCTGGCTTCCTGCCGAACTTGGCGCCTTTGAAAGGATACAACCCAGAGCAGCCAAAAGGTTCGGTATATCTATAGCCTCATCATCTGTTATAGCTGCCTTCTCGCTAATGTTTCTACTACTGTTTATCGCATATCCGAAGGAGAGAGTATCACTATTCTTTGCTCTCACTCTTACAGGCATTATTCTTAGAAGCATCGCCTCGGGCGAGATGGTAATAGACCTTGTTGCCGGTAATCTGGAGTGGATATCTTTAATCAGAATTGAATATATCGGAACCAATATTGCCCTTGCCGGCGGATTCCTGTTCCTTGCAGCCCTATACCCATACAGAATTAACAGATTGCTCTCCTATATCGCTCTGACCATCTCACTTGTCTCTGTTCTGATTATTCTGCTCACAGATGTCAACACCTTCTCCCACCTGGCAGCAGTGCACTACACAACACTCTCAATCTTTGGATTAGCTTCGATATCAAGCAGTACATTCAGTCTGATAAGAAGAGCAAGAGTGGTAGATGCAATATATCTTGCAGCCTTTATGGTACTGGTAGTTGCTATTGTTCACGACATCCTGATAGCGACCGATAATATCAGGGGCGATGGCAGATATATCTCTTCAGAGGTGATGATTATCTTTATAGTCATTCAATCGGTGCTTATATTCACCAAGCTAATAAGATCATTTGCTGAAAAGGAGAAATACAGACTTGAATTACAAGAACTTAACAGAGAACTGGAAGCGAAAGTGGCCCTGAGAACAGATCAGTTATCAAAAGCCAAAGATGAGGCAGAAGTTCACGCCCTCCAAATAGAGAAGCATAACCGGAAACTAGCTGAGACGGTGGCTCTTAAAAACAGAGTATTCGGAGTCATAGCCCACGACCTGAGAAGCCCTGTAGTTAATATCCTCTATATCCTCAACCTGTTAAAGGAGGAGGAGTCAAAAGAGCGACAGGCCTCACTTATGAACTCTTCAATAGAATACTCGCAGTCGGTAATAACTCTTCTCGAGAATATGCTGGTCTGGGGAAGAGGCCAGGAGGGTAAAATCAAGTATTCTCCGGGCTACTACGATCTGGTCGACATCGTACTCACCAATATTGGCATATACAAGGAGGTCTATGCCAGAAAAGAGGTGAAAATAAGCTTCACGCACAGGGGCAAGGTTACCGCTTTTGTAGACAAAGACTTGATAGACATAATAATACGCAACCTGATATCCAATGCGGTAAAATACTCACCAAGGGGGGGAAGAGTCAGTATCCTGCTTACCGCATCAGATAAAGATCCGGATAACATGATACTCAAGGTGTGCGACAGAGGAGCCGGTATTGAGAGAGAGCTGGCAGATAAGATATTAAAAGGTTCTGATATAATATCGAGGCCTGGTACCGAAAAAGAGAAGGGTACCGGACTGGGCTTAAAGCTAAGCTGCGAACTTGCCAGGATAAATGGGGGAAGAATTGAGCTTATAAGCACACCCGGTGAAGGTTCATGTTTTTCAGTGGTTATGCCGGTAACTGCCGCGAGAGTCAGTCACATCCCACCAGAAGAGGAGTAATATTCTCTGTCATCATCTCCCGCAGGGGCCTGTAGTAGGCCGGGTTGGCAAGATCGTCATCGAGTGCACCGGATATCTCATCGCTGCTTATGGTGAATCTGCCCTGACAACTCTGAAGAGAGAAGATCATGTTCACATTGGGGTTTCCGGTAATGAAGAGAGCTACTGTTCCGGCAAGATCTCCTATAGGCTGCCTGTCTATGCTGGAAGTCACAAAAATCGCTTTTACCTCTGTACCCCCTCCGACAGTGGGTGTTATATCGAGAGAGCCACCGGTTAATTCCACATGCTGTTTAAGCAGGGGAAGACCCAGCCCTACCCTCCTGCTGCTTCTGGTAGTGGTAAAGGGGTCGGTAACCGCTCCTGCAATTGATATATCAATGCCCGGCCCATTGTCTGAGATATTGATTTCAAGCCTGTCTGCCTCGTCTCTTATCTCTATATCAAGTGATACAACAGTGGCTCCGGCGCGTGTAGAGTTCTGTAGTATATCGAGAATGTGGTCAGATATTGTCTTCATAGTCTCTATTGTGATCAATAATTTTTCTACCTCCCTCTCCCTTAAGGGCCATAACCACCTCACCATAGCTATTATCCTTAAGCAGGAATCGTGTAGTGACATCCCCTACCGTCGAAATATAGTGAGAGTCTGAGCTTCTTATAATCGGAAACTTCTCTGCAAAGGGGTGCATCTCAAGGAGGTCAGACCTGCTACACCTTGGTGTCAGTTCAATTGCATCACATGTGAGTGAAGGGGGAAAAAAACCGAGCTGGCTAATAATGCTGTTTACAGGGCGGTCGACATGGGCGGGTATAAAGAGGCCACCCAAAGATGATACGAAGCGGGCAACATCTTCTATACCGCTTCGCAAGGCCATCAGCAGAAGGTAGTCAACCTGATCTCTAATATTATCGTCCTCATCAACAACAACCTGATATCCGAATCTCTCTACGGAGTTGGGTACTCTTGTTATCTCTCTCTCAAGCCAGCCCTGAAACTCCTGAAGTGCGCCCTCATCATTAAAAAAACAGAGGGTATGTATCTCCTCTCTGGTATTGACTTCAGCACCGGTCATTACCAAAATACCGGCCTCCTCTCCAATAGATTTTACGGTGAGGGCATTAAGCGTTGAATTGTGGTCTGTTATTCCTATTATATCAATATTACGGGCTACTGCCATATCGATAATATTGCGGGGAGTCATCTCCAGATCGCCGCAAGGAGAAAGAATAGTATGTGTATGCAGGTCTGCCCTGAATATCTCCATCGCCTCTATTTCAACAGCTCATATATTTTTCCTGCTATCTCAAACGAACTCTCTTCAGAGCAGAGCAGTGCGACACCCTCCTCCGCGGCTCGGGCAATAACTTCATCGCCGGGCATATTGCCGCCTGCAAAGAGCACCGCAGAGTGATCTTTGAGTGAGGCAACCGCTATTACATTAAGATGGGTCTGAATAGTTATCCAGACATCTCCTTCGCGGCTGTTGCCCATCACATCACTGAGAAGATCAGATACATATCCTCTTAACACCTCCCTCTCTTCACTGCCGGTATTAATCACCTTAAGATTAAGCTTCCCGGCCATATCATCAATCTTTACTCCCATTGTCACTACTTTTTAAATTAACAATCTTTCCACTACCCCATGTCTCAGCAAGCCTATGTGGATAGCATCTATCTTTCTCCCCTCCGGCATCTGTTATGAAGACACATTTTTCTAAATCGGTTTTTCCCTGCACAACATCTATCGCAAATGTTTCACAGTCGGGCGACCCGCATGAACTGCAATCTACAGAGGGTAGCAGCTTCATCAGATCCGATTTCCTGTCCATCTTCTCAAGAGCAGCATTAAAATCACTGTCAAGCGACATAATCGGCCTGGGTCTTATTTCATCAATCCCTGACTTTTTTTCAAGGAACATCCAGTCCATCTCACTCCAGTTGTCTTTATGATATTGCTCTTTGGGGGTCGCCTTTGAAGTACGGTTGAGGCGTTCTGCTACAAGGAATCTGTTCTCTACATTAAGCACTCCTCCGGCACAGCTCTCATCACAGGCACGCAGTTCAAGGAATTCAAGATTCTTCACCTCACCATCCTCTATCTTCTCAAGTATATCTATGGCATTACCGATGCCGTCAATAGCCAGCACTCTTCCATTCTGATGGTCTGACTCTCCCCTTGTAAGGGTCCAGAGGAGTTCCTCCGGAGGCAACATGCGGTTGCTTTTCTGTCTCACATCGCCAATATCTTTTACTTCGGGGTAGACGCGATTATAGAGACTATTAAGATTTATCACACCATCGACATATGATGACTCATCACCAACCGGGCTCTTTACCGCAGCGATTTTAGCTGCACAGGGGGTGACATAGAATACCCCAACCTCATGATCCTGCCAGCCGACCTTCCTAAGCTGCTCTCTCACCATTATGGCAGTGAGATCGACCGGGGCCTTGATTCTGGCAATATGTTTTACAAGAAGGGGGAACCTGACCTGAATCAGTCTGATAATGGCCGGACAGAATGATGAGATAAGAGGAATGCCGGCTCCCTGATTCTCAATAATGTTTTTAAAGCGCTTCTTTATTACAGGTACCGAGCGTTCCGATTCATATATGTGGGTAAATCCCACTTTTTTAATCGACTCAACAATTGTCTGTTGCGAGTAGCGTTTTGAAAATTGACCATAGAACACCGACGGTATAATCGCTATTCTTTTTTTGTAATCGAATATTCTGTTAAAGTCATCCTCTTCAATCGTTATGGCATCGACAGGACATGCTCTAAGGCACTCCCCGCAATCCACACATCTCTTCCCAAGCAGAGTAGCCTTACCACTTATCACCCTGAGGGCCTGCGTTGGACATACCCTTATACAGTGGGTACATCCAATACATCTGTTCCTGTCTATCCGTAGAGCATGATAGAATACTTCACTTCCGGTCATAACAAAAATCCTGTTCAGATAAAGACCTCAAATTCCAGTGTGGTACCCTTGCCCACCTCACTGGTAAGCTTCAGGCGATCACTATTCTTCTTAATATTCGGCAACCCCATACCGGCACCAAATCCCATCTCTCTTACCGCCTGTGAAGCTGTTGAGAAGCCCGGTTGCATCGCCTTATCAATTTCGGGAATACCGGGCCCCTCATCTTCAAGCAGGCACCTTATACCTTCTCTGTTGACAGATACCCTGACGGTTCCCCGCCATGCATGCGCCACAATATTAACCTCTCCTTCATAAAGTGCAACAACAACCTTCCTGATAAGCTCCGGGGCAAGGTTGAGTTGTTTCAGCATCTTTTTCACCTCACTTGAGCAGTGGCCTGCACGGGCAAAATCTCC
>SLNP01000006.1 GCA_007132995.1 Bacteroidales bacterium
ACTCGATTGAAGCCGGCAGGGGAACCATACCTGATGCCGACTTCCGGACAGGAACATTGCTCTCCACCAGGGTTTTTGGAAATGAGCCCGAGTGGGATAATGAGTGGTACACCTTTGGCCCGTTCAACCCTGCCGACGGAGAGTATGATGCCGATTTTCAGAGCCATATATTCAAGATAATATGCGAGGGTATCTCAGGTAACGACGGTAATCTCTATCGCTACTACCTGAGCAGCGAACCAGACAGGAATGTGCCCATAGAGGGTGCCAACGCCTTTACCTATAAATACACCTTCAGGCTCTGGAATGACACCACCAGCATATCGCATATCTACCCCTTTGTTGACAGTGCCACTATATATGTGAGAGTCAGCAATTTCGACTGGGATTATGATGGTGAGATACTTGTAGTCTCTGAGGTTAGACAGGGTAGCCTCCTGACGGTTTCAGGCGATGATAATTGGAAGGAAGACAGGTTACAGATACAGCCCGGAGAGTTGAACCGCTCACTTAACATTCAGTTTCACAAGAGGAAAGACCAAATGGTAAGGAACAATAATGTTGTAATAATGGTTGAGAACCAGTATGGTGAGCTTCTTCAGTTCTTCAGTGCACCCATTGGTGGTGTGCCGGTATACAGGGGTAATGTCGGCGTAAGACACATAAGGTGAATAGTATAGTGAGATCGCAATTTATTCTTCGCTTCTCTGTCTGGGTTTTGGTACTTATATCCGTTCATTTGGCTTGTGCGGGTCAGTACTTTAATTTCCGGAACTTCGATGCCTCTTCCGGGCTGCCGGAGCGAATAGTCAATACTGTAGGGCAGGACAGTGAAGGGTTCCTTTGGGTCGGCGGAGGTTCCGGTCTCTACCGTTTTGATGGTTATGAATTCATTCGCACAGAGTTTCCCGATTCACAGTCTGCCAGGTTTGTAACCGCCAGCCACCTCGATTCGCGCGAGAAACTCTGGCTGGGAACCAATGATGGCCGGCTCTACTATACTGAGGGTAGCAGGCTTATAGAGCTGCCTGGTCTTGAAATGCGGTTTGTGGCCGATATAAAGGAGGATGCAGCCGGCAACATCTCTATTCTCTCAAGAAGCGACGGGATAGCTCTTATTCCAGCCGGCGGCGACGGCGCTATAAGACATCTCAGCACACCTTCAGGTCTTTTTTTCTTCTCATTTCACCCCGTGGGCAGTGATCTCTTCTATGTGGGAACCGATGAAACCCTTTTGCTTCTTGCAGGCGATGGAGATGATCTTATTATCAGGGCAGAGTCCCGTCTTCCCGGCTACCCGACCGTAAACGGTATTACAGAGGCGGGAGGCAATATCTATGCCGGCACCGACCAGGGGCTATTTTTTGTTGGTGAGAAGGAGGGTGAGGCCCTACCCGTAACGAGGCTTGAACACCCGCTGCTCTCTGATATCAACAGGATAGTCGATCTTATAGTTGACCGTAACGGAGATCTCTGGGTGCCCACAAACGGGCATGGGATAGCCAGGATAAGTTATGACCGCGACGGTTCTGTTGCAAGGGTGAGAATGTACAATACCCTTAACGGTCTTCCCGGCAATGATGTTCGATCCCTTTTTCACGACCGTGAGGGCAACCACTGGATTTCACTCTTTGGTGATGGTCTCAGTCAGCTGGTTTCAGAGGCCTTCAGGTTTATCCGTCCCGGTGGTGAAACCGGCGACAACTCTGTGATATATATAGGTTCTGCCGGCAGTGAGAAGCTTCTGGGCACACCTTCGGGCTACTATCTTTTTGACCTTGAGAGCGATTCGGTAAAAAGGTTTTTCTCTATTGCCCCCTATACCGGAGATACTCCTGCCACCTCATATCATATTGACGATATGGGCAATCTGTTTGTTGGAACCGATGGATCGGGGCTCTATTCAGGCACCTCTGGCGGAGAGCTCACCCTCCTTCACAGAGGCCAGGGAGGCGGGGCAAGAGTGAATCATATTGCGGCCCGTCCCGGACAGTTATGGCTCTCTACCCGTAATGGTGTTATAGTGACAGATCCGGTCGGGGGAAGCACCATAGCACATTTCACCACTGTTGAACGCCTGCCGCACAACAACGTGAATCAGGTCTTCTTCGACAGGTACGGAAGCGCCTTTGTCGCTACCGAGGCCATGGGGCTATACAGGATGGATATGGAGCAGGGCGTTATTCCTGAGATTGAGTTGGAGGGTGTCGGAAGGAATATTATCCAGAGTGGCGCCATAACCGAAGAGGGCGATATATGGCTGGCCTCTCTTGGCAACGGGTTATTCCATATAGAAGATGATAGGGCCACCCTCTTTACCGTCGACGACGGGCTCCCCTCCAACTTCTGTTACAGTCTCCATGTGGCAGATGATGAGAGGGTATGGATAGGCCATGAAAGAGGGTTTAGTCGCTACAATATTGCCGGCGAGACCTTCCAGTCATTCTCAACCTCGTTTGCCGGTGGCGGTAACTGCAATCCAAACGCGACTTTCGGAGTTGGAGATATGGTATTTATCGGCACCACCGAGGGTTTGATTATATATGACGGCAGCAAGGATGTAGCCGGTCAGACAGCTCCGGTCAACAGGATAGTCTCTGTCACCATAAATGGTGAACGGGTTGAAGATATAACAAATATCAACCTTCCCTACGGAAGGTATATGGTCAATATAAAGTACACCGGCATAGCACTGTCGAATCCCGCCATGGTGAGGTATCGCACCTATCTTGAGAATTACGATCTCGACTGGACCCCATTCTCCGGGAGCCGTGAAGTGAGCTATATACTTACCGATGGCAGCTACAGTTTCAATATAGAATCGATTAATGAAGCCGGACTGTCATCTCTTACCAATGAAATTATATCGATATCTGTCAGGAGGCCCTTCTGGGCCCGGTGGTGGTTCTTCCTCCTCTCGGCAGCCCTCCTTGCAGGCCTTATTGTTGTAGTGGTAAGGTACAGGGAGAGCAAACAGCGGGAGCTTCGTGAATATCTGGAGAGGGAGCTTCAGATGAGAACGGTCGAGGTAGTAAGGCAGAAAGAGGAGATAGAGCACAAAAACAGTGAGATAACCGACAGTATCAATTATGCAAGGCGAATACAGTCCAGTATACTACCGGATGAGGCCAAGCTGAGAGAGACTTTTAAAGATGGGTTCATCATCTTCATACCCCGCGATATAGTCAGTGGTGATTTCTATTGGTACGAAAGGGTAAGCGAAGAGAAGTTTATTTTGGTATGTGCAGATTCAACCGGTCATGGTGTGCCCGGCGCATTCATGTCGATGATAGGGTCAACACTGCTTCAGGACATAATAGTGAGGAAGGGTATAACCAGACCATCTGAGATTCTGGCCCTTCTCGATGAGCAGGTCTTTTCGACACTAAACAGGAATGTCGAGGTTGGTGTCTCTAATGATGGAATGGATGTAGTGGTTTGCGAGATAGATGTCAGCACCAGACATCTCCGCTTTGCTTCGGCCATGCGCCCTGTTATTCTTGTTATGGACGGTGAGATGTACTATATAAAGGGGAACAGGTCGTCTGTTGGCGGAGAGGCCTATATGGAGAAGTTTTATGATGATCAGGAGTACTACCTCAACGAGGGAGACTCTATCTATCTCTTCTCAGACGGACTGCCCGACCAGTTTGGCGGAGATGATGGTAAGAAGATGAAGATTGTAAGGCTCAAGAAGCTTATAGAGGGCATCAAGGAGATGCCTATGGAGCGTCAGAAAGATTATATATCAAACTTCTTCTTTGACTGGAAGGGCGATCATGAACAGATCGATGATGTCATATTTATGGGGGTCAGGTTCTGATCTTGTCGCCCCCGATCTTTCAGCCCCCCCTCTCTATTTTCCGATCAACTCTTTTGCCTTCACAGGCTGGTTTGACATCACCTGTCTCTTATTTGTATATGCCGTTGTAGTAGACCGGTATCTCAGCGGTTGTTGCGGTATTGCTTCTGTTCTCTGCCCTGTCTTTTATGTAGAACTCATACATAATGGTGTCGGATTCTGAGAAGAAGTTGTAGAGTATCGTTATGGTTATCTCTCCGCGCAATATTTTGTTCTGTCCCAGCCTCTCCATATATGGTATCCTGTAGTTGGCAGGTCTCATGGGATCGTCCGGAGGTGCCGGTGCCATCTTTCCATCGGTCTTCCTGAAGAGTTTCAGAAACAGATCGGCGGGGTCGCCCGGCCCTGAGCTGCCTGTGCTGATACCAAGGTCTCCGTCGCCATCCTCAAAATAGAAGGTGAGTTTTCCCGCCTTGGCAATGTTGCCAAGCGGGTCGGTAGTATCGCTGATCTCAAAAGAGCGGAACTCTACTCTTGGTTCGGGGGGGAGCTTCTCTATCTCAAGGCATCCCGCGGCCATTATTACGGCAATCAGAATCAATGCTGCGGATATGCAGCCTCTCTTCCTGCAAGAATTGTTGTTACACCTTTTCATTGGCACAGCTTTGATTGCGTCTCATTTTTTTCTGAAATAGATCTTGATAGGGGTGCCGCAAAAATCGAACCGTTCCCGTAATCTGTTCTCCACATAGCGCCGGTAGGGCTCCCTCACATACTGGGGCAGGTTACAGAAGAGCGCAAAAGCCGGATAGTGAAGGGGTAGCTGGGTTGAGTATTTGATTTTGACATACTTCCCTTTATGTGACGGCGGCGGTTTCTGCTTAGTGATCTCCTCTACAATCCGGTTGAGTTCAGAGGTCGATATCCGTTTAGTCCTGTTTTCATTCACACTCTTTATTCTATCCAGTATATTGAATATTCTCTGCTTGTTTGTTGCAGAGATAAAGAGAACCGGATAGTCGGTAAAGGGGGCTGTTTTAGCTTTTATGGCGTTCTCAATTTCCTTAGCGGTATTGCTCTCTTTATGAATCAGATCCCATTTGTTTACCAGCACAATCAGCCCCTTATTGTTTCTTGCGATAAGGCCCAGAATGTTCATGTCCTGAGACTCCAGCCCCCTGTTGGCATCTATCAGAAGAAGAGATATGTCGGAGTTCTCTATAGCCCTTACAGATCTCAGCACAGAATAGAACTCAAGGTTTTCCGTTACTCTGCTTCTCTTTCTCAGCCCGGCTGTATCTATAAGAAGAAACCTGTGGTTAAACTTATCATATCTTATATATATGGAGTCGCGTGTTGTCCCTGCAACTGGTGTCACTATGGTTCTCTCCTCGCCCAGCAGGGAGTTGATAAGAGTCGACTTCCCTGCATTGGGTCTTCCCACAACCGCTACCACGGGAAGCTCCCCCGGGGGGGCAGGTAATTCGGCGGGCAGCAACTTTACCATCACATCGAGCATGTCGCCTGTGCCGCTGCCGCTCGCTGCGCTTATGGCGTGGTACTCTCCCATGCCCAAAGCGTAGAACTCAGAGGCGTCAAGCAGCCTCTCATGATTATCTGCCTTATTGACTATCAGCATTGAGGCCTTCTTTGACCTTCTGAGAAGGTTGGCAACGGCAACATCCAGATCATGTATTCCCGATGAGGCATCTGTCATAAAGAGTATCAGGTCGGCCTCATCTATTGCCAGCTTTACCTGCCTGTTAATCTCCTCTTCAAAGATGTCATCAGAGTTTTCAACATACCCTCCCGTATCTATGACAGAGAACTCCACTCCGTTCCAAACCGACCGTCCGTAGTTTCTGTCGCGGGTTACTCCGCTTGTTTCATCGACAATAGCCTCACGGGCCTCTGTAAGACGGTTGAACAGGGTTGATTTACCCACATTCGGTCTGCCTACTATTGCTACGATTCTGCTCATAGAGCCTCTCTTTTTTTAAAATCAGTGATAGCCGAATCTTTTCAGCATCGATACCTTTTCTCTCCAGTTGGGAGAGACCTTTACCCTCAGCTCGAGGAACACCTTTTTGCCAAGAAACTCCTCAAGGCTCTCTCTCGCCATTGTGCCTGTCTTTTTAAGACCACTACCCCTGTGCCCTATCACAATACCTTTCTGGCTCTCCCGCTCGGTATGTATTATTGCCGATATCCTTATAATTGAGCTCTCTTCGGTAAAGGAGGAGATCTCCACTTCGGTTGAGTATGGTACCTCCTGCCTGTAGTTCAGAAGAACCTTCTCCCTTATGATCTCAGATGCAAAAAATCTCTCATATCTGTCAGATATCTCACCCTCGGGGAAGAAGGGCTCACCCAGAGGCAGCAGTCCGGTTATCACCTTTAGCAGCTGATCGAGGTTGAATCCGAGCCTGGCCGATACCGGTACGGTTATCCCGCCCGGAATCCTTTCGCTCCACCGGTCAACCATCTGCTCGATGGCCGGCTGGCTTGAGATATCTATTTTATTTATAACTATTATTTTATGGGCTTCTGATTCTGCTATTCGGGGGAAGAGGGTGTCGAGGTGAATAGTATCATCTTCAGGGGTGGTAACTATCAGCAGGATATCTGCGTCGTCAAGCGCCGAGGCCGAGGCTTTCAGCATTGAGTGCTGCAGTTTGTAGCGGGGCTTTACAAGACCGGGGGTGTCGGAGAAGACTATCTGGTAACCATCACCATTAAGTATTCCCAGAATTCGGTGGCGTGTTGTTTGTGCCTTCGGAGTAATTATAGAGAGGTTGTGGCCGATAAGCCTGTTCATAAGGGTTGACTTTCCTGTGTTGGGGTTGCCCACAATATTAACGAAGCCCGATCTCTGTTCCATTCCCTTGTTCTGTTACTATAGCGGTGCTATCGCTCCCTTCTTC
>SLNP01000005.1 GCA_007132995.1 Bacteroidales bacterium
CAGACAAGGGCCGAGGTACAGCCTGAGATGGTGCTACTTCCCGAGAGACTTGCAACACTTAACCAGGCGGGCTTCTCACGCAGTATCAGAAACCAGCAGAGGGCAGCAGAAAGACGCGGACAGGTCCTAACCGATCAGGATCTGCAGCTTCGTGTTTTCAATAACTTTGCAAGAACAAACTTTATTACCGGAACCTTCAGCTCTCCTGGACGCCGCACAATGGCTCCTCCCCAGCACGAACCCACCAGATATATGTTGGGGCCAAGCTTCTACCTTTTCAAGAACAATTTCTATTCGGACGATTTTCCTGTAATCAACACTGTTTTTGAGACCCACCTTCAGGATGTCTCAATAAATGTAAGGGGTACCCGTGGCTTCATGGGGGGACTTACCGACAGAGACAGAGCCGCACTTGTACTAAAGGGTAAAAGCTTCAGTGAAGTGCTTGCCACTACCCGTGGAGAAGACACACTCAGAGCAGTGCTTCAGGTAAAGGGAGACTATCTCTTTAATCTCATGAGGGCCCAGGCGGGTATAGAGGAGTTCAGTGAATGGTTTATCGACTATCTTGAAGAGACCAAATTCACCCGTGTTGATATATCGCAGTTCGACAACGATCTTTACGAGCGGTTCGGTTTCACTATAAGCGAACATCTTCCGGCCTGGTACAATGCGACAGAAATACCGGGGTTCATCTTTACCGACATAGAGGTGAGCGAAATTATTGTAGATGAACGCCCGCGCTATCAGGTAACCTTCACCGCCATCAACCCTGAACAGGGCGGAGGACTATTCAATGTATCGGTCGGAGGTGGTATTCTCGGCATGATGCCCGGAGGTGGTGGCCGCGGCGGAGGTGGTGGCACGGCAGCAGTTGTGTCGGCAATGTCAGGCCCAGGCGGCATGGCGGGGGCAGCCCAGCGCATAGCCTCCTCAATAACTGGAGGCAGAGGTCTTACCGCCAGCGATATCGACAAGATAGTCTGGATGGATCCGGTACAGGCCAAAAGAGTGGGTCTTATCGCTGAAAACAGACCAAGATCTATCTCAATAAACACCCTTATATCTCAAAACATACCAGGCGAGATAATGTTTCCGGTGGGTGAGGTAGGAGAGACACCCATAGGCACCATACCGTTTGAGGGAGAGGAGATTCTCTCTTCGATACCTGTTCTTACCGAGGCAAACGAAATAATCGTTGACAACGAAGACGACGGGTTCTACGCCAGCGTCACCGAAGAGACAAGCCCCCTGAGAAGATTGCTGAGGTTGGGTGATGATGACGACGGCACCTACGGTATGGTAAGACCCTTTATGATACCTGAATTCTGGCAACCGGTAATACACGCCGATTACTTTGGGAAATTTATCAGGTCTGCCGTATACACCCGGTCGGGTGGTGGCGAGAGATATGTTTCATGGACAGCCGACATAGAGGCCCCGGGCAACTACGATGTCTATGCCTACATACCGAAATCCAATATGAGGGCTATGTTTGGCGGCCGTGGAGGTAGCGGCGGAGGTACCAGTGGAGGAACAACAGGGGTGACCACCGGAGGTAGCGGTATAGCTCCTCCCGGAATGCAGCCCTCGCCAGAAGAGAGAGCCCAGACAGGGAGGGGCAGGCGACAACCTATGGTAACAACCCTGC
The DNA here is from genome assembly GCA_007132995.1 of Bacteroidales bacterium. Lineage (GTDB taxonomy): Bacteria > Bacteroidota > Bacteroidia > Bacteroidales > VadinHA17 > SLNP01. The sequence goes on from SLNP01000005.1 coordinate 1,652, forward strand.
AGTTCTTTGTGCACCACGACGACGGAACAGAAGATATAACTGTCGATTTTGAGGCCGCCGATCCCGGCTGGAACAGGCTTGGAACCTACTATCTGTCGCCGGGCCCGGCAATGGTTAAGCTAACCAACAACTCGACCGGCAGATATGTAATTGGTGATGCCATAAAATGGGTAAGAAGAGAGTAGTGCCGCTAAAAAGGCTGAGAGTGGCATCAGTATAACAAGAACACCGGAAGCAATTAAAAAGAACTGAATAAACGAACCAAAACAGCGACCCATGAACAGAAAAAAGACCAGCCGCCTGGCGCTCAATGTTACAACAGTGCTGCTAATGTTGCTATGCGGCCTTCGGCTAAGTGCCCAGACTGCAATTACGCTTGAAGATGCACTTGAGATTGCCGAGAAGAACAGTCCGAGAATACAGACAAGCCGGTTATCACTGACCAGGAGTCAGGAGCTGCTCAACGCCCAGAGAGCGGCGATGAGATCTAACTTCTCGCTTACGGCAACACCTTTTGAGCACAGAAGCAGCAGGCCGTTCAATGCGACAGTCGGTGATTTCCAGAGAGACAATGCCATATCATCAAGTGCGGCACTGCGTGTGGTACAGCCGATAGTCGCCTCCGACGCAACCGTAACCCTGATGAACACCATCAGCCACACCAATGTATGGGGAGACCGGTACAGACCGGGAGGATGGGAAGAGTACAGCGACCGTTACTTTCAGAACAGGCTTACACTTAGCATTGACCAGCCTATATTTACCTATAACCGCAGGAGGATGCAGCTTCAGGAGCTTGAGTTCGCCCTCGAGAACAGCGAGGTGTCGCATATACTGCAGCGTCTGAATCTGGAGAGGCAGGTAACACAATCATTCTTCAGTGTATATCAGCAGCAGCAGAGGGTAGATATTGCGCGCAGGGCTTTTGAGAGTATGCAGCAGAACTACGAGATAACAAAGGTGAAGGCCGAGGCGGGTCTTTCAGCTGAAGTTGAGCTTTTTCAGGCAGAGCTGAACCTGGCAAACTCCCGTTCAGACTATGAGAACAGTCTGGTAACCCTTGAGAATACAAAGGACAATTTCAAGATACTTGTGGGAATGAGTCTTTACGATGACTTTATGGTTCTGCCCGATATCAACATAGACACCCTCTCGGTAGATCCCGGTTTCGCCATAGATCAGGCACTTGAGAACAGGCTTGAGCTCCGCCAGAGAGAGATACAGATAGAGGAGTCTCAATTCTCTATGATAAGGACTATGGCACAGAACGAGTTCCGCGGGTCTGTAAACCTCAGTATCGGTATGCAGGGTAATGATCCAAACTTCTTCAATATTTATGATGACAGTTACCCTACCAGCTCTGTATCTGTACGATTCGATATACCGGTATTTGACTGGGGTGAAAACAGGGCAAGGATCAGGGCTACCGAAGCCAGTATGGAGAGTGTCAAGATAAGTTATCAGGATGAGGTCAACTCAATTATTCAGTCCGTAAGGCAGGTATACCGGAATCTCAACAACCTGCGCAACCAGATAGAGATACAGCGTCAGTCGGTGGTGAATGCAGAACTCACATACAAGATAAACCTTGAGCGATACCGCAACGGTGACCTTACCGGAATGGATCTTAACAGGTTTCAGGAGCAGCTCTCAAGCGCGGAGTTATCCTACACAAATGCCCTTATAAGCTATAAGCTGGAGCTTCTCAACCTGAAGATACAGACACTATATGATTTCGAAGAGGGCAAGCCAATTACCGATTTCGTTTTCACAACCACAGATAGATAACCATAGTAAGGAAGTAAAACCATTAATACACACATACAAGATGAAAAACAGTCTTTACCTTTTGCTCACCATAATGATTCTGGCAACATCATGCGGATCACAGGAGCAGACCCTGCAGGCAGATATCGAGATTCCCGTAGGGGTAACCGAAGTATCACTGGGTTCGATAGAGGAAGTTATACCGGCCACCGGAGTGATCTATCCCAAGGGGACAATTGAACTTCGTTCCCGGATATCAGCAACATACTACCTCGAGAGGAATCCGCGTACCGGCAGGCAGTGGCAACTTGGCGACAGGGTAAGAGCCGGAGAGGTTATAGCGAGATTTGAAGACAAAGAGTTTATCAACTCCGTAAGGCTTGAGTCGAACGAGCTCAGCCTTGAGCTTGCCGAGAGTGAGTTGCAAAAGCAGCAGGCTCTTTTCGAGATAGGAGGTGTAACACCAAGGGAGCTTAACAATGCGAGGGTAAGTTTTATCAACGCCCAGTACTCCCTTGAGAATGCCAGGCTGCAGATGGAGAGATTAAGGGTCACCGCGCCCTTCGATGGTGTAATAGTCGAGCTTCCCTACTACACCCAGGGGATCCAGATAGAGAACAACACATCTATTGCCAGGGTTATGAACTACAGCACCATGTATATGGATGTCAGAATTCCAGAGAAGTATCTCTCTGTAATCACCCCCGGCCAGGAGGCCAGGCTCACCAATCACAACCTGCCCAATGACACCATTCCGGGCGAGGTTACCCAGACTTCGCCCGCGATAGATGCCGATACAAGAACCTTCAAAGGGATGATAACGGCAGACAACGATGATCTCCTATTCCGTCCCGGCATGTTTGTAAAGGCCGATATCGTAATTACCAGGAAAGACTCCGTAATTGTTATACCTAAAGATATGATACTGACAAGGCAGCGGGGAAGAACCGTCTTCGTGGTTGACAGAGGAATGGCAATGGAGCGTGTAATACGAACAGGCCTTGAAACAGCTACACACGCAGAGGTGGTATCTGGGCTCAATATAGATGAGAGACTTGTAACTTCAGGCTATGAGACCCTCAGCAACCGGGCAAGAGTCAGAATAGTAAGATAGGAGAAAGCATATGAACAGATTAGCTAAATTCGCCGTAGACTTTCCGGTAACAGTCTTCATGCTGGTACTGGCCATTGTTCTGCTGGGGATAATATCGTTTGGAAGGCTGGGCACAGACCTCTTCCCCGACCTGAATAATCCGAGAATATATATAGAGCTCAAAGCCGGTGAGAGAACACCGGAAGAGATGGAGAGGACATTTGTAGACCAGATAGAGTCCATCTCAATGAGGCAGAAGGATGTTATTCAGGTATCGTCTGTGGTAGAGGTTGGCAGGGCCTTCATAACCGTCGAGTACCAGTGGAACAAGGATATGGACGAGGCCTTCCTCAACATACAGAAAGACCTCGGCTCCGTAGCCCAGAACGCTGCGGTCGAAGATCTCTCCATAACACAGTACGATCCCAATGCCGAGCCGGTAATGGTAGTGGCACTGAGGCATCCGACAATAACAGATATGGATGACCTGAGAAGGATCGCCGAGAACTATATCAGGAACGAACTGGTAAGGATAGATGGAGTTGCCGATGTCAGGCTCACAGGCGAGGAGGTTAGTGAGGTTGTAATCGAGACCAACCGGTTCATTCTCGACTCCTACGGCCTCACTGCAGACGGAGTCGCAAATCAGATTGCCAGCTATAACCGGAATGTCTCTGGTGGCGCAATAGTAGATATGGGGCGTCGCTACACAATAAGGGGAATCAGTGTACTCTCAGACCTTGATGATCTGGAGAGGGTCATTGTCGGATTTCGTCAGCCGCAGCAGGCGGGCCAGACAGCATCTGGAGTCGGAAGCAGGGTACCTGTATTTCTGGGAGATATTGCCAACATCTACATCCAGAACCGGGATCCTGAGAACATCGTGACACTCGATGGAGAGAGGGTAATAGGGCTCTCCATATATAAGGAGCCAAGGCGCAACACAGTAAGCGCGGTAGAGTCTATCAATGAGACCCTGACTTCACTCAGAAGGGCTCTTCCGGGTTATGAGTTCATAGTTGTTCAGGATCAGGGGCGCTATATCGCCAACTCCATTGGAGAGGTGCAGAATACGGCCCTTCTCGGTGTAATACTGGCCATAGTGGTTCTTCTGCTCTTTCTCAGAAGGGTGGGCACCACCGTAGTGGTAATGGTGGCCATTCCCATCTCTGTTATAGCCACCTTCAACCTGATGTATTTCAATAATCTGACCATAAACATAATGACCCTTGGCGGGCTCGCACTCGGTGCCGGCATGCTGGTCGATAATGCCATTGTGGTCATCGAGAATATATTCAGAATAAGGGAGGGAGGCAAGACCTTCCGGGAGGCCGCCATAGAGGGTACAGGTCAGGTGGGGTCAGCCATTACGGCATCGACCATAACCACCATAGTGGTTTTCCTTCCCATAGTATACCTGCACGGCGCATCTGGTGAGATGTTTAAAGATCAGGCATGGACCGTGGCCTTCTCGCTTATATCATCACTATTTGTCGCTCTGCTGCTTATACCGACCCTGGTGGCACACCTGTTCCGTGACAAGAGGAATGAAGATGGCACCCTCAAAGAGTTCAGGTCACTGTCGGTAACCCTTCCCTGGTATGGTAATCTTCTTGGAAAGATTATTGACAAGAGGGGGGTTGTAATCCTCTTCTCCCTGATTCTTCTTGCCATCACTGCAGCCATACTTCCCAGAATAGGAAGCGAGTTCATGCCAAGGGCAGAGTCACCTGAATTCTCTATGGACATAAGGTTGGAGGAGGGATCGAGCCTTGAGCTTACCCATAGAACGGTAAAGGGAATGGAGGCATCCATAAGGGAGCTGCTGGGAGATAATCTCACCAAGATATACAGTCAGGCCGGAGGGTCGGCTGCCGGGTCACTGGCCGGAGTCTCAGCGCTCAGAAAGCCCAATGAGGCTTCGCTGAAGGTCTTTCTTGCAACCCGCATGGCTGGTCAGACTGAGAGTGCCATAAACCTCATTGAGACACACTTCAGGGATGTACCCGGTATGGATATTACATTCAGGCGCGATGAATCGGCACTTCAGACAACACTCGGAACCAGTGAGTCTCCATTTGTTGCAGAGGTAAGAGGAAGAGATTTTACCGAAATTGAAAGAGTTGTACAGGAGGCAGCCGCCATTCTGTCTGAAAGGGATGATCTCTATAATGTATCGACATCACTTGACGAAGGCACCCCTGAGGTGAACATAAAGGTTGACCGCTTCAAAAGTAGTTTCCACAATCTCACAGTCGACAATATCATGAGTCAGGTGAGAGGATATCTTGGGGGAGCCACAGCGGGTTCATTCGAGCGGCAGGGGGAGTTGAAAGATATGTCAATCAGGCTTGCCAATGTCTCGCTTCCTGAACTGGAGCATATAGTTCTCAATGCCGGCAACGCCCGGTTGCCATTAAGCACCGTGGCAACTGTAGAGAGCTCTGTTACACCAAGGCAGATAACGAGGAGGAATCAGAGTCGCACAGGGTATATATACGCCATGACAAGGCCAGACAGGCCGTTTGACCACATTGTCAGAGACGCAGAGAGTGCGCTTAAGGAGATATCTGCACCGGGCGATTACCAAATAACTATTACGGGTGAAGAGCAGCGACGAAGAGAGTCGATGGCCAATCTCACCTTTGCCCTTCTGCTCTCTATAGCCTTGGTATATATGGTTCTGGCATCACAGTTCGAGTCGCTTATACACCCCTTTACCATACTGCTTACCATACCACTTGCGGGTATCGGTACCGTCTGGACCTTCTTCCTTATCGGCAAGCCGTTCAATATGATGGCATACATCGGCATTATCATGCTTGCCGGTATAGCGGTAAACAACTCTATCATACTTGTAGACCGGATAAACCAGCTGAAAGCGGCCGGTCTCTCAAGAAGAGACGCCATACTTGAGGCGGGATCGCAGAGGATTAGGCCTATCGTAATGACCAGCATAACCACCATTCTTGCCCTCCTGCCACTTACCATAGGTTTGGGTGAGAGCGCCTCACTAAGGTCGCCCATGGCGCTGGCTGTTATCGGTGGCCTGGTTACATCGACAATATTGTGTCTTGTGGTTATTCCATGTGTTTACTGGGTACTTGATGCTTTCAGGGATATGATACTACGGAGAAGCAGGTAGATAAGACATAGCCCGATATTATTAACAGGTAACTGACCAAGAGAGAATAATGGACTTTATCATAAACAGAAAGACCCTGATATCGATGCTCTTCATCGGGCTGACCCTGCTGGGATATGTCTCCTACCAGAGACTCCATGTAGAGCTCTACCCCAATGCAGAGCTGCCTACTCTGGTAGTTCAGGTCAATTCATCCATACAGGCAAACCCTCAATACATAGAGCTACAGGCCATAGTGCCGCTTGAGGGGGCCATCAGCGCCCTTGACGGCATAGAGAAGATTGAGTCGACGGTAACCTCGCGTGGTGGCACCATAATGGTCTACTATAATAACCGCACCAACCTACTTTTTGCCAACCTGAAGTTGCAGGAGCAGGTAGCTATGGTGAGCAGGAACCTGCCCGAAGAATTCAGGGTTTCGGTAACCCGTATAGATACCGAGACCGCTACGAGTCAGTTTATGCAACTACAGGTTCGGGGCACCGGTGGAGTTGACAGGGTGCGCAATGTGACCGACAGAGACATTGTACCACAACTCGAGAGCATAGAGGGCGTTGCAGGTGTAACTGTCTCCGGAGGTCAGGAGAGCTCCGTTGAGGTTCTTGTCAATGAGAGGGCAGCTGAGTCTCACGGTATCACTATGAATCAGATCAGGAGCGTTCTCTCGACCGGAGGGCAGGACAGAAGATTTGTGGGCCGGGTGGTTGACGGTAACCGGGTACTGCCGGTAAATATCAGTTCCGACTACACAGATGTAAGGGATATAGGCAACCTGATAATCCGTCAGGAGGGTCCGGTATATCTGCGCGACATCTCCACCATCACATTCGGGGTGAAAGAGGTAACAAGTATAAGTCGGGTCAACGGGCTTGAGGCTGTAACCATAACACTTGTAAACGACAATCAGGCCAACCTTATAGATCTTGCCGGCAGAACCAGGGCGCAGATAGAGAGGCTCAACGAAGAGATGTCCCCGGCGGGTCTGGAGATAGTAATCCAGAACAACACCGCCGAAATAATGGAGGAAAACATCAACCAGATCATCTCCCTGGCCATTACCGGCGGTCTTCTGGCGGTACTCATTCTCTGGTTTTTCCTTCGAAATCTCAGGCTGGTCATCATCATTGCGGTTGCTATACCCACCTCCGTGTACATAGCGTTCAACTTCTTCTATGCATACGACATAACCATCAACAGCCTCACCCTTGTGGGTATGGCTCTGGCTATCGGTATGCTTATAGACAACTCCGTGGTGGTTCTCGAAAACATATACAGGATTGCAGGTCAGGGCAAGAGTGCCGATGAAGCGGTAAAGCGAGGAACCACAGAGGTATGGAAGGCCATTATCGCAGCCACCCTAACCACCATAACGGTTTTCCTTCCCTTCATCTTCGCCTCAGACTACATGATACAGCTTCTGGGTAAGAATGTAGGTGTATCGATAGTCGCCACACTGCTAATATCGCTTGCGGTGGCGCTGCTGCTAATACCCATGGCCACACACTTTTTCCTGACAAAATTCAGGAAAAACAGGTCAACCGTCTTTAAGAAACTTTCCGTTCACAACAGAATAATTCAGGCATACTTCATGACTCTTAAGGCCAGTATGAGGAATCCTGCGGGCACCATACTGGGAACAACGGTACTCTTTTTTACTGTTCTTATTATCAGTTTGTCCATGACAGTAAGCAGTACCCGCGAGATAGATACGGCGAGCTTCAGGCTCACTGTAACCATGCCGGTAGGTTCGACTCTCGAAAACACAGACGCTCTTGTAACCGAAATAGAGTCGCGGCTGGAGGAGGTTCCTGAAAGGGGAGATATCATAAGCAGGTTAACCGAAGAGAATGCAACGGTAACCATCAATCTTGCCGAAAACTGGGAGAGGATAGGAGACAGGAGTCTACCTGAGATAAAGAGCGATGTATTCCAGAGGGTACGAGATCTGCGTAGAAGCGGAGATATAAGGATGGATGACCTTGCAGGTGGCGGGGGGTTTGCTGCTGCTGGTGTCGGGGGCAATCCCGGAGCATCATTTATGAACCTGCTGGGTGTGGGGGGACGGTCTGAAAGGATACTGATAAAGGGTCAGAATTTCGATCTTATGCGCATGGTTGCAGAAGACCTAAAAGAGATAATAGATCAGTTTGAGACCATCCGGAATTCAAATGTTAATGTAAGAGAGAATGTTCCCGAGCTTCACCTCCACTTTGATATGGAGAACATCCTTGCCAACAACATGACCCTTGGCAATGTTGCGACATCGCTCGGATCGTTTGGCCGGGAATACACCTCGGGTGCGAGGTTCAGACAGGGAACCGATGAGTACGACATAATAATAAAGTACGACACCCCTGAGGAGGAGGCTACAAGACCCAGAACCATAGATGATCTTCGCTCCCATCCTGTAACAGGTACGGCAGGCGACACCCGTGAAATGGAAGAGCTGGCCGGCTTCGCCTTTGGAAGGGGAATGGGCAATATACAGAGAGAGAATCAGGAGAAGGTAGTTACCCTAACATACTCTTTCAACAGAGATGTAACCGAAACCAGGCAGTATCTCGATGAGGCACGGGCAGAGATCGACGATCTGGTAAGCGAACTTCTTCTTCCTCCGGGAATAGCCATAGAGGTTATCCATGAAGAGAATGAGCTGCAAGACTTCTACTTTTTGATAGCAGTAGCTTTCCTGCTGATATTTATGATACTGGCATCGGTATTTGAGTCACTCACAACGCCTATAGTACTGATGTTCTCAATACCGCTGGCGGCTCTTGGATCGCTTTTGGCACTGATACTCACCGACAACTCACTGATGAGTGCCAACACACTTACCGGCTTCCTTATACTTCTGGGTGTTGTTGTCAACAACAGTATTATACTGATAGACTACACCCGCCTGCTCAGGAAGGGCGGATACAGGAGGTCAAGGGCCCTCATGCAGGCAGGACTGGCAAGGGTGCGACCAATTATGATAACGGCGGCCACTACTATTGTGGCCCTGTTACCTCTGGCGCTCGGCAACTATGAGTATGTCGCCGCCATAGGTGCTCCCTTTGCCATAACAGTAATCGGGGGTCTCGCGCTCAGCACCATGTTAACTCTGGTTTTCATTCCGACCTTCTATTCAGGGCTCGAGAATGCGCTGGAGTGGTTACGCTCTCTTAACTGGAAGGTCAAGGCGATACAGCTGGTCATATTTGTAGTTCTTATAGTTCTTATCTATACCTACATACACACCTTTATGTGGCAACTTGTAACTACAATAGTTGCGCTTGTGGGTGTACCCGCTTCAACATGGTTTATTACAAGCAGTCTTGCGGGGGCTACCGGTACCATAATTGCGGCCAATGAGCCAATAAGAATCTCCATCAGAAGTCTTGTAAAGATATATGAGAGAGAGGGCAGATGGGCCCGTGAATGGGCTGCCGGCAAGAGAATCAGAGAGCGGGCCGGAATAGAGAAGAGGTATGAATCATGGAGAGACATGGATCAGCTTATATGGCAGTTGCCTCTTTTCGCATTCCTTATCTACTTCACCTATTTCTATCTGAACGCCGGTTTCTGGATATTCTTCTTCAGCGTAATGTCATGGCTGGCCCTGCAGACCATTTGGGATCCCTTCAAAAAGCTCTTCTGTGAAATCGTAAGCAGGGAGAACAGGGTTGCCTGTAAGACTGTCTCCGTAACCGACAACATAATATATTGGGGTGTTCCCCTTGTCAACCTGATCCTTTTCCAGATAAACTGGAACAACATTGCGGCAGTAATTGTTATAGCGATTCTCTGGTACGGACCCATGCTTATATACAGGGTCAGTGTTATAATGGAGAGGGACAACATAAACATATACCGTCTTCAGGGAAGGTTTAAAAAGAGCAGGAAGCTCCTCTTTAAGTTTGTACGCTCAATACCCGTAATTGGAAGGAGAAGCAAGCCCTTCAAGGCGCTCAACAGCGTCTCGCTCGAGATAGGGAGCGGCATGTTCGGACTGCTGGGCCCCAACGGTGCCGGGAAGACCACTCTTATGAGAATAGTATGCGGCATTCTCGATCAAAGCTACGGCAAGATATGGATTAACGGTATCGATACCGCGGAGAAGAGAGAAGAGTTGCAGGGGCTGATAGGTTACCTGCCGCAGGAGTTCGGGACTTATGAGAATATGTCAGCACATGACTATCTTCACTATATGGCTATTCTCAAAAACATCACCGATCCGGCCGTAAGGGAAGAGAGGGTTGCTTATGTTCTCAATGCTGTTCATATGTACGACAGGAGGCATGAGAAGATAGGCTCCTACTCCGGGGGTATGAAGCAGCGAATAGGCATTGCCCAGATATTGCTTCATCTGCCGCGGATACTGGTTGTTGACGAGCCTACGGCCGGTCTTGATCCAAGAGAGAGAATAAGGTTCAGGAATCTGCTTGTTGAGCTTAGTCGCGACCGGGTTGTGATATTTTCGACCCACATTATTGAAGACATATCAAGTTCATGTAATACAGTGGCGGTACTCAACAGGGGTGATCTGATGTACTTCGGGCGGCCCATAGACATGGCCAAGGCAGCTGAAGAGAGGGTATGGCAGTTTTATGTGCCGGCATCTCAGTTCAGGAAGACCACAGAGAGCCACATGATAGTACACCACATGACCGAGGGCGACATGGTCAGGGTCAGGTGCATCTCAGAAGGGAAACCTGTTGAAGATGCAGAGATGGTTACACCCAATCTTGAAGATGCCTATCTGTGGCTGCTGAGAAAAAGTGGCAGAAAACCAATGCGAAACAACAGTAAGAAAGAGAGTGATGAAGAATAACAGGGTTACCATTGCCTGGAACCTGGTCAGCAACATGATCAGGTATAACCTCAGGATAATATTTGCCAATAAATTCATATGGTTTCTGGTGTCATCTATAGTTGTATACGCCGGTCTGTCACTTATCAATGTGTTGCAGCAGAGTGTCACGAATGTAGAAGACATGTACACTATATTCATGTTGTCGGGAGTACTGCTGGTCTTTTACCCGACGGTATTCGGAATCCAGAATGACCAGGATGCCAAGACCATAGAGATACTCTTTGGCATACCCAACTACAGGTACAAGGTCTGGCTGGTGCGATTTGTTCTTATCTACATAATCACCTTCCTGATAATCCTCTCCTTTACGGCAGTAAGTTCGGCGTTGATAACCGCCCTTCCGGTGATGAACATGACTCTTCAGTCGATGTTTCCTGTTGTTTTTCTGGGAACCATGGCCTTCTTCCTCTCCACCCTTATTAGGAACGGATATGGCACCGCCGTGGTGATGATAATTCTGGGTATTCTTCTTATGGTATTCTCCAATACATTACTTCAGAACACCCTTTGGAATCCTTATCTTAATCCGTTCGAGTCACCATCGAACATTTCTGATTTTGCCTGGAGCGTAACAACGCGCGACAACCGTATCTTCATGGGAGTTTCGACCCTTCTTTTCCTGCTTGGCGCACTCTATATGCTGAGAAGGAGAGAGAAGTTTATGTAGGGCAGAGAGGGGAGATTACAGTGACACACCCTATTTCGCTGGCAATATGTTATGACATATCAGAAATAATGCTTTATATTTGCATCCGGTTTGAGGGGCGATAAGGACAGGGGACAGAGGGTCCCCTGTTTTGCTAGCCGACAGCCAAACAGTGTGTGATGCAGGATAAAGAGCATATAAGAGAGATTGCCGGGGGTTATATTGCAGATAGTGACCTCTTTATCGTTGATGTGAAAGTCAGCTCCACATCCCGTATAACCGTAATTATTGATAAGAGCAGCGGGTCGGTCACCGTCAGTGAGTGCGCCCTTTTAAGCCGGCATATTGAAGAGCATCTTGATCGTGATAAAGAGGATTTTGAGCTTCAGGTCTCTTCACCCGGACTAGAGATGCCATTCCTTGTACATGAGCAGTACATAAAAAATGAGGGAAGGGATGTTGAGGTTATCGGCAAAGATGGCATAAAGAGGAAAGGCGTATTAAAGAATGTAACGCCCGGGGGTTTTGAGATAGAGTACACTGCAACAAAAAAGGTTAAAGGCAAAGGAAAAGAGAGAGTAACAGAAGATATCTCCTATAACTTCGATGAGGTTAAGGGAGTTAGAGCCGTGGTAAAATTCAAATAATGTAACATAGAGTTGTCAAATGGAAAGCATTAACTTAATTGATACCTTCTCTGAATTCAAAGAGTTAAAAAACATTGACCGGCCAACTATGATGAGCGTTCTGGAAGATGTATTCCGGGGCATGCTTGCAAAGAAATATGGTACAGCCGACAATTTTGATATCATCGTCAACATTGACAAGGGAGACTTCGAGATATGGAGAAACAGGGAGGTTGTTGAAGATAGTGAGCTCACCGACCCGGTAACTCAGATATCGCTCACCGAGGCCAAAAAGATAGATGAGGATTATGAGGTTGGAGAAGAGGTATCTGACGAGGTTAAGTTCCTTGACTTTGGCAGGAGAGCTATCCTGGCACTACGGCAGAACCTGACAGCCAGGATTCTCGATCTTGAAAAGAACAACATCTACCTCAAATACAGCGACAGGGTTGGCGAGATTGTAACCGGAGAGGTATATCAGGTCTGGAAGAGAGAGATTCTTGTTCTAGACGATGAGGGCAATGAGTTGATTCTGCCCAAGAGCGAACAGATACCGAGCGACCATTTCAGAAAGGGAGACACAATAAGGGCCATAGTGATAAAGGTTGAGATGAGAAACAACACCCCTGCCATCATTCTGAGTCGCACATCTCCTGTATTCCTTGAAAGGCTCTTCGAGCTTGAGGTGCCGGAGATATTTGACGGTCTTATCACCATAAAAAAGATTGTCAGGGTACCTGGCGAGAGGGCCAAGGTCGCTGTAGAGTCCTATGATGAGAGGATAGATCCTGTAGGGGCATGCGTCGGTATGAAAGGATCAAGAATTCATGGAATAGTACGGGAGCTAAGGAATGAGAATATTGATGTAATAAATTACACATCAAACATACAGCTCTACATTGCCCGAGCCCTCAGCCCGGCCAAGACAACCTCTATAAAGCTCAATGACAGCACCAAAAGGGCCGAGATATTTCTCAAGCCCGGCGAGGTCTCTCTTGCCATAGGCAAGGGTGGTCTCAACATAAAGCTTGCAAGCCAGCTTACTGAATATGAAATAGATGTGTACCGTGAGGGAGACACAGAAGATGAAGAAGATGTCAATCTTCAGGAGTTCTCAGACGAGATTGAGCAGTGGATAATTGAAGAGCTTAAGGCGATCGGTTGTGATACGGCCAAAAGTGTACTCAGCCTTGCAACCGATGATCTGGTAAAAAGGACAGACCTTGAAGAGGAGACCGTGAAGGAGATAATGGCGATTCTTAAAGCTGAATTCGACAAGTAGAGTGGCACATCAGGACCCTAGTAGTAGAACGGAGAATAAAGTCTGAAAGAAGAGTATGACTAAAGAGAGAAAGGCAACAAGACTGAGCAAGGCAGCCAGGGAGTTTAATGTCGGGATCTCCACCATAGTGGACTTCCTCTCCAGGAAGGGTTACACTATCGATCCAAACCCAAACAGCAAGCTCCCCGCAGAGGTTTATGATCTGCTGGTAAAAGAGTACAGCTCCGACCTTAATGTCAAGAAAGAGTCAGAAAAGCTGCTTCAGGAGAAATTTGCCAAAAAGAAGGAGACTCTCTCTATTGAAGATGTTGAAAAGGGTGATGATCCGGATAGTGATGAGGGTGAAGATGAGGTGATAGTAAAAGATCCCGCAGAGCCATCCAGACCGGTAGTAGAGCCTGAAGAGAAGAAGCAGGTTGAAGCCGGAGATGAGACTCAGCAGCCCGTCAAAAAAGAGGATGATGAGGAAGCCGTTCCTGAAGAGAGCGCCAAAGAGCCTGCCGAAGAGGCGGCGCCTGATAAGGAGAGTGATGTAAAGAGAGATAAAGGCATAAACATCATCGGTAAAATAGATATTGATGCAATAGAGCGGTCCGGGGCAAAAAAGAAGAAAAAAGATGCCGCTGCAAAAGAGGTTGAAGAGAGTGTTGAAAAAGAGCCTCCCCCCCCTGCTGAGACCAAAGAAGAAGAGACACCACTGCCCGCAACCGATAAGGAAGCCGGTGAGAAAGAAGAAGATAGAGAGGGTGATGCAGAGAAGGCAGCAGCTGAAGAGGTTACTGAAGAGCAGAGTCAGCCCAAGGATGAGGAGAGTGCGGAAGACGGTGATACTTCCGTTCCCGCAGCAGAAGAGAAAGTATCTCCGGAAAAGGAAGAGAAAGAGCAGGAGAAGAGAGCTGATGATGCTGATGATGAAGAGCCGGCCGATGAAAAGATATTCAAGACAGAGGTAAGGCGGTTATCCGGGCCCACGGTAGTTGGAAAGATAGATCTGCCCGCGGCCGAAAAGAAAAGGGGTGATTCAGAAGATGACAAGGTCAGGAGCGATGAAGAGAAGAAGCGCAAAAAGCGTAAGAGAATAAGAAAAGATAAAGAGCGCGTTGCCCTGAAGCCCGACGGAAAGGGCAAAGAGGGTGCTGCCACATCCCAGGGCAGGAAAAAGAAGAGGCCGGTACGCCCTGAGGTAAGTGAAGAGGATGTTCAGAAGCAGGTAAAAGAGACCCTTGCGAGGCTAACATCCAAAGGTAAGACAAAGGGTTCAAGGTACAGGCGTGAAAAGCGTGACACCATTGTTCAGAGGCAGCAGCAGGAAGTTGAGAGACAGGAGCTTGAAAAGAGCACCATCAAGGTGACAGAGTTTGTCTCCGTAAATGAGCTGGCATCTATGATGGATGTTCCTGTTACTGAGGTAATATCGACATGTCTCAATCTTGGCCTTATGGTCTCCATTAACCAGAGGCTCGATGCCGAGACCATGGCTCTTGTGGCGGAAGAGTTCGGTTACAAAGCCGAATTCGTAAGCGCCGATCTTGAAGACTCGATAAAAGAGACAGAAGATGCCGAAGAGGATCTGAAGCCACGCCCCCCTATTGTGACGGTTATGGGTCATGTTGACCACGGTAAAACAAGGCTTCTTGACCATATCCGCAAAGAGAATGTGATTGCGGGTGAGGCCGGAGGAATAACACAGCATATTGGTGCCTACCATGTAACCCTTGAGGATGGAAGGTCACTCACCTTCCTTGACACTCCCGGGCACGAAGCATTTACAGCGATGAGGGCAAGGGGTGCACAGATAACCGATGTAGCCATAATCGTTGTAGCAGCCGATGACGGGGTTATGCCCCAAACAAAAGAGGCAATAAATCATGCCAGCGCTGCCGGCGTACCTATAGTATTTGCCATTAACAAGATAGACAAGCCCACAGCCAATATTGAAAAGATAAAGGAAGAGCTGGCTCAGTTGAACTACCTGGTTGAAGACTGGGGTGGCAAGTATCAGTCACAGGAGATTTCGGCTAAAAACGGAATAAATATCGATCTTCTGCTCGACAAGGTTTTGCTCGAGTCAGAGCTGCTTGAGCTCAGAGCCAATCCCGACAAGCAGGCGGTAGGTACCGTAATAGAGAGCTCTCTCGACAGGGGTAAGGGCTATGTGGCAACCATACTTGTGAAGGCAGGTAGTCTGAAGGTTGGAGACATAGTACTGGCAGGCAACCACTTTGGCCATGTGAAGGCGATGCACAACGAAAGGGGTAAAAAGATTAACAGCGCCGGCCCCTCTATGCCCGTGCTTATTCTGGGGCTCAACGGAGCACCGCAGGCAGGTGACAAATTTAATGTCATGGGCTCCGACAAGGAGGCAAAAGAGATAGCCAACAGGCGACAGCAACTACAGAGGGAGCAGGATATGCGTACCCAGAAACATATAACCCTCGATGAGATAGGTCGTCGTATAGCCATAGGAAGCTTTCAGGAGCTTAACATAATAGTAAAGGGCGATGTCGATGGTTCAGTCGAGGCACTGAGTGACTCTCTCATCAAACTCTCGACCGAAGAGATCCAGGTAAATGTAATTCACAAGGCTGTTGGGCAGATATCAGAATCTGATATACTACTGGCAGCAGCATCTAATGCGATAATAGTAGGCTTCCAGGTAAGGCCCTCTATTAGTGCAAGAAAGCTGGCCGAAAAAGAGCAGATAGATATCAGGCTCTACTCAATAATATACTCTGCCATTGAAGAGATCAAGTCTGCCATGGAGGGTATGCTCTCGCCCGAAGAGAGAGAGGAGATAACCGGAGCAGCAGAGATCAGAGATCTGTTCAAGATAACAAAAGTGGGTACGGTAGCCGGATGTCTGGTAAGAGAGGGAAAGATTGCAAGGAACTCGAAGATCAGAGTTATTCGCGACGGTATCGTCATCTACACCGGCGACCTTGGATCATTAAAGAGGTTCAAGGATGATGTCAAAGAGGTCTCTTCCGGATACGAGTGCGGGCTCAATGTTGAAAACTTCAATGACATAAAGGTAGGAGACATAATCGAGTCATTCCGTATAACAGAGGTTAAGAAGACCCTCTGATTGCATGATGCAAGGGGCTCTATCGATATAGCAGAGCGTATCTCCGTGCTATATAAGGGCAATTAAAGAAAAAAGATTAACTTGCCCGTGCCGTCACCTGACAGCCAGCTGCCGGCACTGTTGACAGCAACCTGATAAAACCCCTGTTATGTTTCGAAAACTCATTATTACAGTTATCCCGACGCTGTTTCTCGCAACACTATCTATCCAGAATCATCATGGGCAGACCCGCTCCGAAAGGAGTATCCCTTTACGCCAGGAGAGCTTCCGTATAGCCATTCTCTCATACATTCATGAGACATGCACCTACTGCCCCGAGCCCGCTGAACTCGCAGACTGGCTGGCTACCGGGCAGCCCACAAACAATTTCCTTTATCGCAGCACCGGTTACACAGGTGGCTTTGAGGCCAGGATGGCAGCCCACGGAGGTGTTGAACTGGTGGCAATCACCTCGCCTGCCGGTATGCCTGTGGGGGGAACCTCGCGAAGCTGGAACAGCAGAGAGTCGTGGGACTATTTCACCGGCATTATGCTCGAGGAGCTTCGTGAGAAAGGTCCCTTCGATGGTGTTATGATGTCGCTGCATGGCTCTATGGCAGTTGTCGGAATAGCGCGGCCGGAGGCAGAGCTTGCACGGCTTGTCAGAGGTGTTGTCGGAGAGGACACCTTTATTGCTGCAACCCTTGACCTTCACGCATGCGTTGATGCAGAGCTGACAGATGATGATGCGGCCGATGCAGTATTTGGAGTTAAGCGCTTCCCTCACTACGATGCCACGCTTATGGGACAAAGGGCTGCCGATGTAATGATACGCAACCTGCAGGGCACCTATAAACCCTATGTAGCAGTAAGGAAACCCGGAGTTATTACCCCAAGTTTTTTCCAGGCCACTGTCCGCCATCCTGCAATGGTAATTATGGAGAGAGCAAGAAGGTGGGAAAACAGGGAGAGAGATGTTTATGTATCGGTTAATTTCGGATTCGCATATGCCGATGTACCGGACAACGGAGCCTCAATATTTGTTGTAACCAACGACGACCCCGATCTGGCCAACAGGATTGCCGATGATATGAACCAGTTCTTCTGGGATCATCGTGAAGCATTCGTCTTTAAAGAGATATATGATGTTGAAGATGGAGTAACGAGGGCCATGGAGGCTGTCGGAGCAGGCGAGACACCTGTCGTGATAGCAGACGGGTGTGACCGGACCGGAGGCGCAACCTGGATAACCAACGAGCTTATAAGGCAGGGGGCCTCAAACTTCTGTGTAGGCACCATTACAGATCCGGGCCTCTTCGCCGAATTCAGAGACAGAGGACTCTCTGCGGGCGATCGCACAGGCCCCATAAAGGTAGGAGGAACAACAGACATATTCAGCGGCGATCCGGTAGAGCTCGATGATGCCCTTATTGAGATGATGAGTCGCAGCAGGATAGTACTTCACTTTGGAAACAACAACAGGATTGTAGTCAGCTCATCGCTGGTTCAGGTTACAACACCACGGTGGCACTCATCTGTTGGCATCGACTTCAATGAGCTCGACATAGTGGTACACAAAACCCGTGTTCACTTTTTCAGGGGATATTATGAAACCGGTATCGCCGGAGACGGCTACCCCGGCACCATAGTAAAGGTAGAGGTTCCCGGATGGGGTCCTGCAGATCTCAGCCGGATAACATATGTTAACGGAGGGCAGTATCTATACCCCTTTGTCATGGACCGGGAGATAGGTCACATCTGGGATCGCCCCTACATCGGAGACAGAGATATGATCTACCAGACCGGAGAGGGTAGAGTGCTAAAGTAGTTTCTGACTATGGAGAGGGAGAACCCTGATCAGATCGCAGGCAGATGTATCGGTATTGTCGGGGGCATGGGGCCTGAGGCCGGTGTGGCGCTTTCGTCAAAAGTAATTGCCGAGACAGACTCTTCATCAGATTCAGGACATCTGCCACAGATACTTTTCTCGTTCCCCTCACTGACTCCCGACCGCACAGCCTTCATTACAGGTGAAATAAAAAACAATCCAGGTTACATAATAGCAGACCTTATTGAAAGGCTTGAGCGGGCAGGAGCCACCATAGCGGCCATAGCCTGTAACTCAGCTCATGCCCCTCAGATATTCGATCTGGCAAGGAGACTTATGGCCGAAAAAGGACTCAAGATAGAGCTGCTCCACATTATAGATGAAACCGCCCACTACTTAAAAGAGAGATGGCCCGATATCTCAAAAGTGGGCATACTAAGCACCACCGGCACCTATGTGACGCGGCTCTATGACAGGCTCAACTCGCACGAAATAGAGACAATCTGGCTTAGTCCCAAACATCAGGAGCGGCTCCACAGCCTCATATACCACCAAGACAGAGGCATAAAAGCCAGAGCCGGAAGGCTCGGCGAAGAGCACCGGGAGCAGTTGGTTCAGTTTATGGAAATTGTAGCAAAGAAGGGTGCGGAAGCCATTGTTCTTGGGTGCACAGAGCTACCGTTGGCATTCGGCGGTGAGAAGATGAAGGGAATTCCTGTTGTAGATCCGGCGACGGCAACAGCCAGGGCTCTGATAAGGCATATTTCACCCGAAAAGCTAAAAAAGAGGGTCTGATGGCAGCGGGCCGTCTCCTGAAATGGAGCGGCCCATCCATCATATTTTCATCTAGCCTATAAGAGCGTCATACTCGTCAGCGCCAATAAGCTCTTTTGTCTCGGAGCTATTGCTCATTTTAATCTTGATAAGCCATCCGTCGCCAAACGGGTCTTTGTTGACCACATCGGGACTATCCTCAATAGCGGGGTTCTTCTCAACCACCTCGCCACTGACAGGCATAAAGAGATCAGATACCGTTTTAACCGCTTCAATGGTACCAAAAACCTCCTCTTTATCGAGAGTTTCACCCTCTGTCTCTATCTCAATAAAGACGATATCACCCAGTTCTCCCTGGGCAAATTCGGTAATACCAACCGTTGCTATATCGCCTTCTACCTTGAGCCACTCATGCTCTTTAGTGTACAATAAATCTTTTGGAACGCTCATAACTGTCAATAAAATTGTTCAATTAAATTTGATTGTCTCTTAATCGTTCAAAATTAGAAAAAAAAAGGATTTTACTGCGATTATATTTGAGAGAAGAGGATCTTTCTTTATTGGAGTGGTTTTTAAGGGTGCTAATGGTTTGCTCACTTTTTTGTTATGAGCAAATCTCTTTCACGCACCTTTAGGGTTGACCCAAAGTCTTCTCTCTCAACTTTTGGCCTTGACCAAAGCAGGCTTCCACCTTTTTTGCTTGACCAAAAGTTTTTCTCTCAACTTTTGGCTTGACCCAAAGTGCTGATTTCTAACTTTTTTGACGGGCCAAAAAGTTCTCTCTCAACTCTTGGCCTTGACCAAAAGTTTGGCTTCCCATCTTTGCTTGACCAACATCACTATCTCACCTTTTTTTGCTTGGACCAAAAAAAGGTGACCAACCGAGGTCGGCGAAGCCGGGCGAGCTCGCGACCGAACGGAAGCAAAAAAAGTCAAGGCTAAAGCGGTTTCGGGGAGTCTTCA
>SLNP01000053.1 GCA_007132995.1 Bacteroidales bacterium
CTCATTAACGGAGAAGGGCTCCTCGCGCAGAGGCGCAACACCTATTGGCATCCTGTCGGGCTTTATCTCTCTTAACTCACCGCTGCCGGCTATAAAGAGGGGTCTGCTCGCTCCGCTGAACTGCATCACGGAACTTCCGTATTGAAAAATACAGAGCCCCATATCAATACTGTCGGAAGCTACCGACCCATCTCCGGTCTGATGAAGTGCATTCATGACTCTCTCGCGCATGGCGTTGAGTATTCGATTGGCCCTGGGCTTATCAGCACACTGAAACAGCTCATTAAGAAATCCGAGCCCCATAATGCTAAGAAGGGCGCCGGGCACTCCATGACCGGTGCAGTCGCCCGCAGCAACAGCCAGAAATTGTCTTCCCCTGTAGAGATAATAGAAGTCGCCGCTGACATAGTCACGGGGCCTGAAAAAGAGAAAATGGTCACTAAAGGCTGACTCCATGTCAGTGATCTGAGGCATCAGGGCGCCCTGTATTATACTTGCATAGCGCAGGCTGGCCATATACTCCTTTATGTGCAACCCTTCCGGAGTACTGTTTCCTGAGAGCCTCTCCTCTACTGATAAATCATCCATAGTACCGGCACTATATCTCTTCGAAGGTTAAATATATGACTAAAAAAGCAATTCAGGATAATAATGGTGGTGTCGATTCGGGTTCACCACAGAAAGTAACAGCACCTGATCATATTCAATCGACCCTAACAAGAGAGACAACAGACTCTATATGATGGGTTTGGGGGAACATATCTACAGCCTTGACCCCGGAGACCTCATAGCGATCTGAAAGAAGCGATATATCACGGGCCTGTGTGGCGGGGTTGCAACTTACATATACTATCTTCCGGGGAGCTGCCCTGAGAATGGCTTCTACGACCGATCGATGCATTCCGGCGCGGGGAGGATCTGTTATGATAACTTCAGGATGCCCGGAGTTGTCAAAAAGTGCATCAGACATAACATCTTTCATGTCGCCGGTAATAAAGGAGACATTGCCAATGGCATTAAGAGAGACATTAACCCTGGCATCGGCAACAGCCTCTTCAAGATACTCTATACCAACAACCCTGCCGGCATGCCTGGCGATATAACAGGATATTGTGCCGGTTCCACAGTATAGATCATAAACCAGCTCGTGGCCACGAAGGTCTGCAAAGTCACGCACTGTATCATAAAGCTCTGCCGCCTGCAGGGAGTTGGTCTGAAAAAAGGCCTTCGGACTAATTCTGAAGCTCAGACCGTCAATCTCTTCGGTTATAAAGCTACTGCCCGACCAGAGATGCAGATCTCTGTCTCCTATGGTGTCATTGAGCTTGTCATTTATAACATGATATAGCGAAGTTATCTGCGGAAACTTCCGCTCAAGATATCCTTTAACCCCGCCTGCCAGCATGTCATCGTCGTAGCCTGTAACCAGAATGACCATAACCTCTCCTGTCGAAGTGGTACGGATAATAAGGTTGCGCAGATACCCCTCATGACGAACCTGGTCATAAAAGGTGAGACCCTCTCTCACCGCATACTCCCTGAGACCATTTCTTATCCGGTCAGATGGCTCTGACTGAAGGTGACACTCTGTTATATCGAGCACCTTGTCAAAATATCCTGGTATATGAAACCCCAATGCACCGGGACCATCAAAGAGTTGGCCCGAGTCTATCTCCTCACGGGTAAGCCAGCGGCGTGATGAAAAGGTGTACTCTAACTTGTTTCGGTAATAGTATGTTGAAGGGGCAGCGGCTATGGAAGGTGGCTCTGTAAGAGAGGCGCCACCAATACGGTTGAGGGTCTCAAAGACCTGACCAGCCTTATGTTTGAGCTGGAGGCTGTAATCCATATGCTGCCACTTACAACCACCACATATACCAAAATGGCTGCAGCGGGGCACGACCCTGTCGGATGAAGGGGAGATGAGCCTGACCATCTCGCCCTCATAATACCTTCTTCTTTTCCTTTTTACCCTTATGTCGGCTACATCACCGGGAACCATACCGGGCACAAACAGCACCATGTTATCAACCCGTGCCACAGCCCGGCCTTCGGCACCAATGCCGGTAATCTCTACACTCTCAATAAGCGGCAGGTCTCTCTTCCTTCCCATTTACAATCCTCTAAAATTTTGCTCCCTTTCAGATGCCGATAGGATGGGCCTAAAGATGAGACCACCTGTTAGCCGGCATGCGATTCACAAAGATAGCTCTCATTTTCTATCTTTGTAGCCCGTCAGAAAACTATATGATAGCAGCCAGAGATATAGAGGTAACATTCGGAAGCTTCACCCTTATGCGTGATGTCTCTTTTCTGATCAACAGTCAGGAGCGGGTAGGTCTGGCGGGGAGAAACGGGGCGGGTAAAACTACTCTGCTGAGAATACTGGCGGGGGAACAGAAACCCTCTTCGGGACTGGTCGAGAGGCCGGCAGGGGTTAATATCGGATACCTGCCACAACAGATGAAGGTTTCTGACAATACAACTCTGCTGAATGAGACGCTGACCGCATTCGGCGAACTGATGGCAATTGAGAGGGAGAGAGACCTCTGCAGGGAGCAACTCGCCTCCCGCTCTGACTATGAGAGCGAAGAGTATCTCGCTCTATGTGAAAAGCTGCCCCTGCTGGAAGAGAGATACAATATGCTGGGGGGTGGCAGCTATGTGGGTGAGGCTGAACAGGCGCTGACGGGCCTGGGGTTCAGACGGTCTCAGTTTGACGCCCCCACTGCAAAGCTAAGCGGAGGCTGGCGAATGAGGGTGGAGCTGGCAAAGGTTCTGCTCTCCAAACCCGACATATTACTGCTGGATGAGCCTACCAACCACCTCGATATAGAATCTATTAAATGGCTTGAAGATTACCTGGCAGCATATCAGGGCGCTCTTATAATGGTAACACATGACAAGGCCTTCCTCGACAATATAACTACCCGCACACTTGAGATAACATCGGGGAGATTAGAGGACTACAGGGTTCCATACAGCAAATACCTGCAGCTGAGGCAAGAGAGGAGGGAGCATGTAATGGCTGCCTACAAGAACCAGAAGAAGGCTATTGACGATACCGAACGCTTTATTGACCGGTTCAGGTATAAGGCTACCAAGGCGGCACAGGTGCAGTCAAGGATAAAGCAACTTGAAAAACTGGAGATAACGGAGCCGGAAGAGGAGGACTCCTCATCTATTGTGATAAGATTCGCCCCTGCACCCCGCTCGGGCAGGGTGGTGATAGAGGCTGATAATCTAACGAAGGCATATGGAGATAATATTGTGCTTGACAAAGCTTCAATCGTAATTGAAAGGGGCGAGAAGGTGGCCCTGGTGGGCAGGAACGGAGAGGGTAAAACCACTTTTGCCCGGATAGTTACAGGTGAAATACCATTTAAAGGTGACCTGAGGCTGGGGCATAATGTTAAGACAGGCTATTTCGCGCAGAATCAGGATGAACTTCTCGATGGCGAGAAGAGGGTTTTCGACACTATAGATGAACTGGCAACAGGAGAGATGAGAACCAGAACTGCCGACCTGCTTGGCGCATTCCTCTTCTCGGGCGATGAGACGGAAAAGAAGGTGAAGGTTCTGTCCGGAGGCGAAAGATCGAGGCTGGCACTGATAAAGCTGTTGCTGCAGCCATATAACCTGCTGCTGATGGACGAACCGACCAATCACCTGGATATAAGATCAAAAGAGATACTGAAACAGGCTCTTGTAAAGTACGATGGCACCGTTTTGATAATATCTCATGACAGGGATTTTCTCGACGGTCTGGTAACAAAGGTTTACGAGTTTACCGGAAAGAGGATTAAGGAGCATATAGGTGGTATATATGACTTCGTAAACCGTAAAAAAGAGGAGGCTGCCAAACTCTCAAACCCGGCTCTCTCTGTGAATAGAGGGGTCAGCGACAGAGAGGGGGCGGCAGTGGCTGACAGCTCCGATGCTTCGTCGACAAAAAAGAGGGGCAGTGAACTGCGCGAGGAGAGGAAGGAGCATCGCAGAAGGGTTAACCGTGCTGCCAGAGAGGTAGAGAGGCGCGAGGAGGCAATAGCTAAACTCGAAAGGTATGTGGAAGAGATGAACAGGGAGATAGAGGAGCGTTCTGAAAATCTGGAAGATAGCTTTTTTCGCCGCTATGAAGAGGTGAAGGGGCAGCTTGAAAAGGAGATGTCAGAATGGGAAAAAGCAGCCGCCGAGCTTGAAAACGCGCAGCAGCAGGAGTAACAGCTTATGGGGAAAAGTTTGTAACTTTAGCAGATGGTGTTTAAGACGCGACATATCGCATCAGGCCTGCTGATGGCAGCTGTAGCCCTTACATCGGTAACTTCATGTGCAACACGAAGGGCCGAACCGGAGAGGGACACCCAGAATATGGCCTATCTCTATAACCCTATGACTAACCCGTTTAACCCACTCTACAGGGTGATAAACGAAGGCGGAGAGAGATCAACGCTCTCAGTAAAGCTGTTTACCAGTGAACTCTTCTTCTCAGAGGCTAACCCGACGGGCGAACCCCTTGCCTCAATCACGGTGAATGTAACCCTTGTCAACCAGACTCATGGCGGAATGATTAGCGACAGGGCCGAGTCAGAGGTCACCATAAACAGGAATGATGGCCACAGGGAGTACACTATCAATGTGCCTCTTACAACATATGACAGTGTCGAGTATATAGCAGACATAAGGGTTACCGACAATAATGTGAGACGAAGGGTACAGAAGTTTATCCGCTTTGACCGCGTTACAGAGCTCTCGCCCTTTAATTTCTGGCTAACGAGTGTCAGCGGAAGGTTTGAGCCATATATTCCCGTTGCCATGAGCGACGACTCTTTTCTGCTCCACTACAACGGGCCACAGGAGGACACTATATATATGCATAGGTATGGCTATTTTGACCATGCCCCCTACGCCCCATTCGTTATGCTTCCGGAAAGAAGAGTCGCAAGGGAACCTGAGGAGGTGACAGCACACCGCTGGGCGAATGACAACCCCCTAACCTTTCCGGAAAGGGGCATATACCTGCTCACTACCGATTCAACAGGCAACAGGGGGTTCACGGTATTTAATTTTGGCGATGACTACCCCAATACATCAACACCGGAAACTCTTATCGAGACCCTCGCATACCTTGCAACCGGAGAGGAGATGAGGAGTATGAGAGAGCATGAGAACCCCAAAATAGCCATCGATGAGTTCTGGATTGCACGCAGTGACAACATAGAGAGGTCGCGGGAGTTGCTTCGCATCTACTACAACAGGGTGATATATGCCAATCTCTACTTCACCTCGTTTAAGGAGGGGTGGAGAAGCGACAGGGGTATGATATATATTATTTACGGCCCCCCCGACAAACTTTATAAGAGTGCAAGAGGTGAAGAGTGGGGTTACAGCAGATCAACCGTAAGATCACGATGGGGCGGCAGATACGATGTCGAAGAGGGCTATCTCTGGTTTAACTTCCGCCACACAGCAAGCAGGTTTACCACCAACCACTACATGCTGTCACGAACCGATGCCACACCTACCTTCTGGAACCGGGCCATTCAGAGCTGGCGCAACGGGATAGTCTTCAGGGTCGACAACCCCGAAAATATTCTGCAGGTGGAGAGGGGAGCCTCAAACTGACGAGGCAGTGGCATGCAGGGGCATGAGGCATGGTTCCACAGTGACCATTAAGGGAGGAGAGAAACAGTTCTCTACCCGGCTAATAACTATTATAACAGATGACGGTATGAAAGAGGGTGACTATATATTTGGAATAAGGGCGGTGACGGAGGCTGTAAGGGCCGGGAAAAAAATTGAGAGGCTGGTTGTTAAAAGCGGAACGCAGGGTGCTCTTCTGCGCCAGCTTACAGATGAAGCACGCAAGGCGGGAGTGCCTGTACAATTTGCGCCCGCAGAGAGGCTTAACAGGATTACCCGTAAGAATCACCAGGGGGTTGTGGCCTGGCTTTCGGCAATAGAGTTCGGGAATATAGAGGCCCTGCTGCCATCACTATATGAGAGCGGGAAGACACCCCTTATTATGGTGCTGGACAGAATTACCGATGTAAGAAATTTTGGTGCCATTGTGAGATCGGCAGACTGTATGGGGGCTGACGCTATAGTTATGGCCGACCGGGGTGTTGCGCGGACAGGGGGTGATGCGGTAAAGACTTCGGCGGGATCGCTGCTTCACTTCCCGGTGTGCCGCACCGCCAATATGGTCAAAACCATAAAGCTGCTGAAGGAGTCGGGGCTGAAAATTGCAGCTGCCAGCGAAAAGGGAGGTGAAGATGCCTTTGCAAGCGATATGTCCGGCCCCCTCGCCATAGTGATGGGATCTGAAGAGAAGGGGGTATCGGCAGATATCCTCGCGATGTGCGATACCCGCGTCAGGATACCGATGAGTGGCACCACCGCCTCTCTCAATGTCTCGGTGGCGGCAGGCATACTGCTGTACGAGGCGACAAGACAGCGCCTTCCGGAAAGGTAACTAGTGTCGTGTCAATGCTACTGTGTCGGTTAAGTCGCTGAAATTTTTTCTCAGATCAAAAAAGAAAAACTGCGCATAGCCATAGCTATGTAAAGGTTTTATTTTGCTGAGATGAGGAAAAAG
>SLNP01000025.1 GCA_007132995.1 Bacteroidales bacterium
AGTAAAGGTGCCTCTGAAGCGGCACCTTTACATCAATAGTGACAACAAGATCAGACGGCTCACTATTTGGCGAATGCCACAGAGCGTGTCTCCCTTATTACTGTTATCTTGACCTGACCGGGATAGGTCATCTCATCTTGTATCTTGCGGGCTATGTCGTTTGAAAGGGCCTCAGCATCACTGTCAGAAACCTTATCTGCACCGACTATCACCCTCAGTTCCCTTCCGGCCTGTATTGCATATGTCTTCATTACACCGGGATGCTGAAGCGCCAGCGACTCAAGCTCCTTCAGCCTCTTGATATATGACTCGACAACCTCGCGGCGCGCACCGGGCCGTGAGCCGGATATGGCGTCACAAACCTGCACAATGGGAGCATACAGGGTGGTCATCTCTATCTCATCATGGTGTGCCCCTATAGAATTGGTTATCTCCGGCTTCTCTTTATACTTTTCGGCCAGCTTCATACCGTAAACTGCGTGTGGAAGTTCGGGCTCATCATCAGGCACCTTTCCGATATCATGCAGCAGTCCGGCCCTGCGGGCTATCTTGGGATTAAGGCCCAGCTCTGCTGCCATTATGGCGGAGAGGTTTGCTACCTCTCTTGAGTGCTGAAGAAGATTCTGGCCATACGATGAGCGATACTTCATCTTGCCGATAAGCCTTACCAGTTCCGGGTGAAGCCCATGAACGCCAAGGTCTATAGTGGTTCTCTTTCCAACCTCCATTATCTCCTCCTCTATCTGCTTGCGGGTCTTCTCAACAACCTCCTCAATACGGGCGGGGTGAATCCTGCCATCGGTGACAAGCTGATGAAGTGACATGCGTGCAATTTCACGGCGAACCGGATCAAAGCCTGAAAGAACAATGGCCTCAGGTGTATCATCTACCACTATTTCAATTCCCGTAGCTGCCTCCAGGGCTCTTATATTACGACCCTCCCGGCCAATAATTCTTCCCTTGACCTCATCGGAATCTATATGGAACACTGTTACAGAGTTCTCTACCGTCGTCTCGGTGGCCACCCTCTGAATGGTCTGCATCACTATTCTGCGGGCCTCTTTACTGGCGGTAAGCTTGGCCTCATCAAGTATCTCGCTGACATAAGACTCGGCCTGAACACGAGCCTCGCCACGAAGCGACTCAATAAGCTGATTGCGGGCCTCATCTGCCGACATACCCGATATAACCTCAAGCTTTTCAACCTGCTGGCGATGCAACCGCTCCATCTCCTCGCCCTTCCTGTCGAGCAGTGCCATCTGCGAATTGAGATTATCCCGTATGGCATCAGCCTCGGCTCTCTTCTTCTGTGCCTCTTCCAGCTTCTGGTTTAAAGAGTGCTCCTTCTGTCGTATTCTGTTTTCTGCCTGCTGTAGCTTGCTGTTTCTCTCATTAATCACCTTCTCGTGTTCAGACTTGAGCTGCAGAAATCGCTCTTTTGCCTGAAGCATCTTCTCTTTCTTTATAACCTCAGCCTCCGCCTCGGCTTCTGATATTATCTTCCTGCTTCTCTTCTTAAGCAGATTTATCCATACCAGGTATGTAACACCCGCTCCAAGCAGGAACGCCCCCCCGCAAAAGAGGAGGCCATAACCCTCTATAAATCCCTTGATCATAACTAACATATTATAAATGTTTTACAAAAAAAACCCGCAATGTTTCTCCAGATTTTACAAAACCCCATTTCAGTCATGGTTGGAACTGCCGGTAACCGTCAAACTTCCACTGTCCCCGAAGGGATCCCGCAGAGCGGGCTGAGGCCTGTTTTTGGGAAACCGAGCGTGGTTCCAGTTTTGATAGTGTTGAGTTTCAAAAATGATTGAAGAAACAGTGCGGGCAAATATCTATTTGCTATGTAAAAGAACGCCTATTACTCTTTGTTGAAGAGGGCCTCAATTTTTCCATTGAGCTCCCCGATCAGATCGGACAGTTCACTACCCTCTCTTCTCTCCTCCTCTTCGATGAGGCTTATCACGAACTGCAGTGAGGCCATTGCAAGGAAATCCTGTATATCCTTGTCGACATAGCGCTGCTTATACATCAGCACCTTGTCATTTATCATCTTGGCCGCTCTGCGTATTCTCTCCTCATCATCCTTCTCCACCTTTAATGGATAATATCTGTCCGCCACATTAACCCTGATGGAAAGCTTACTATCCATACCTCTATATTATCTGTTCAAAAGAGCAATACAGTTGTCAATTTCCCGCACGAGCACATTGAGTTTCCTCTTCGCATCCTTCGACCCCTCTGTGTCGCCTGTCAGCGCACCTGCAAACTTCAGGTGCTCGTAGTTTCTCTTTAATTCATTGTACTCAGACTCCTGATGCTGCAGCTTATCGGTGAGTTCCTTTAACTCCTGCTGCATGTCGGAATTTATGTTTCTGAGCTTCTCATACTCATTCAACAACCTGTCGAGATTGTTGTTCAGTAGTGATATCCGCTCAATAACCATATCATCCGGCATACCAGTAATCTTTACTACAAAAGTAGCAGTTATTGGCGATATTTTCAAGAAGGGGAGTAAAATTGTTGCTATTTTGCGGTCTCTCTGAGAAAGAACAGGCAACCCAGCGACATAATCCTTGCAACACAATGATAATCATTATCATAACAACAACCATCCTTTTTCTGACACCATCTCCGGTCTCTGACCCTGCAGCCGTAAATGTAACTATCTCTGCACCTCAGACTGAGGAGAAGAGCTTCACGAAACAGAGGGAGAAGGAAGAGATGGGCGAGAGTACAGAGGAAAAACATTTTACCGCCCCCCTCAAGATACCAATGCTTCTTTCCGGTAATTTCGGAGAGATAAGATCAGGACATTTCCATTCAGGCATAGATATCAGAACCCGTGGTGTAACAGGGCATAAGGTAGTTGCGGCTGCATCAGGTTATATCTACCGAATCTCCGTATCGCCTGTGGGTTTCGGCAAGGCCCTCTACATAAGGCACCCATTCGGATACTCAACTGTATATGCCCATCTTGAAAGCTTCACTGCAGAAGTAGAGAGCTATGTACGCAGCCAGCAGTACAGACAGCAGAGCTATAGCGTGAATCTGTTTCCCCCGGCTGGCCGGTTCAGGGTGGAGAAAGGGAAAAAAATAGCCCTTTCGGGTAATACCGGAAGCTCAATGGGCCCCCACCTTCACTTCGAGGTAAGAGAGAGCGAGGGTGAAATTCCGGTTGACCCCCTCGGCTATCTGGAGGGGATAAAGGACGACATTGCCCCCATAATTGAGAGGATAGCTATATACCCTGCCACTTCCACCGCTACAGTAAATGGGAGGAATGAATCTGTTGTTATTCCGGCAGCTGGGGGAAGTGGAGAGTACACCATTACCGGTGACACAACTTTGGTAGTAAGCGGTACCATAGGATTTGGAATAGGTCTATACGACCTTCTCAATGACAGCCCCAACCGCTGCGGGGTAAAAAGCATTGAGTTATACATTGATGACAACCTCAGGTACCGGTTCCTGATGGAGAGATTCTCTTTCGCAGAGACACGCTATGTAAACAGCCATACCGATTTTAAAAGGAGGGTTCGCGACAACATCACTATTCAGCAGCTGTTTGTTGCACCCAACGACCGTCTCTCACTTTACCGAGATGTAACAGAGAGAGGACTCTACACTTTTAATTCCGACCGGCGGCATAACATAAGAATAGTTGCAAAGGACAGCCATGGCAACAGCTCTGTTGTCAACTTCGATCTTAGGGCCTGTCCCGACAGCGAAATACCCTTCAATAAACAGGAACTGAGAGGAGAACTTCTTCATTACGATATCAGCCATGACTTCACCTGCAACGGATTCCAATTCACAATACCAAATAACGCCCTATACGATTCGGTAAGATTCTTCTGGCAGAGGGTTCCCGGAGATAAAGAACTACTCTCAGACCTCTTCCGCATACACAACAGATACACCCCTCTTCACAGGCCGGCCCGGCTGGCCATAAGGCCTGATACCACGAGGGGTATTGATCCTGAAAAGATGGTTATTGTGGCGGTTAACGAAGACAACAGCTTAAGCTATGCCGGAGGCAGTATGGAGGGAGGTTACCTGGTTGCCTCAATACAAGCACTCGGAGACTACTCTGTCTATTTTGACACCATACCGCCTGTTGTCACAAGCGATCAGTTCTATGATGGTGCTGACCTGAGGGGCCGGCAAGAGATGAGCTTCACAATCAGAGACGAACTTAGCGGAATAGGCAGCTACAACGGCTATATCAACGGTGAATGGGCTCTGTTTGCCTACGATGCCAAGAACAACAGACTGACATATCGTTTCGACAGGGAGCGAATTGAGCGCGGATCGGCTCACTTTCTGGCACTTATAGTAGAAGACAACAGCGGCAACAGAACCACCGTTGAGGGAACCTTTTTATGGTAATATCAGAAGAGCCTCGATGGATAGAGCCCCCGGGTCACCATCTCTCTCAGGGTCTCCACAACATAAGGCCTGTCTTCCCTGTAGGTTACGCCAAACCATCTTGAGTCAGTAGGAATAACCTTAACCGTGACATCACCACTCTTAATATATTTATCGATAGAGGTAGGTATATCAATCTCAGCCTCTTTATCATCAATACTATTATCGAGGAACAATTCGAGCTCTCTCCTGAAAAGGTCGAAGACAGAGGGCTTGAACCCCCACAGATTCATCGATACAACCTCATCGCCGGTGAAGGTGAGTGAGCCACCCTTATGATCCGGAGCGGCTATCGCTCCACCACTCTTTGATATCTTACGCACCTCGCTGATTCCATCAAGCAGCCCGTCTCTGTTAACAGTGCAGACACCTCTGTTAACATCACCATGATCACTAAGGGTATTGCCAAGACGATACCCTATGAGTGCATGGCTGCTATCATTTCTATCTTCTGTAAGGAAGTCGTGTACTGCACTAAAGGCCTCGACACCATAGTAATCATCGGCATTTATAACGGCAAAAGGCTCTTTAACAACACCATCTGCCATCAGGAGCGCGTGGCATGTACCCCAGGGCTTAGTCCTCTCTGGCGGAACACTATATCCCTGCGGCAGGGCGTCAAGCTCCTGAAAAACATAGTCAACCTCTATACTTCCTGAGAGCTTATCAATAAAGAGATCCCTGAAGTCTCGCTCTATATCCCGTCTTATAATGAAGACAACCTTGCCAAACCCTGCCCTTATGGCATCATAGAGTGAGTAGTCAATAATGGTCTCACCTGAAGGGCCTACTCTGTCAAGTTGCTTTACTCCTCCGTAGCGGCTCCCCATACCGGCAGCCAGAACCAATAGTGTCGGCTTCATAAGTTATATCAGTTTTATAGTGTTGTACTTAAGGCAATACCTCCTTGTCATCAACTTCACCTTCTCATGCCGGAATCCCTCAACTGGAATAAGGTGCCCCTGTTGTTGGGCTCTTTCAGGCGAGAGGTGATTTGTGACAGCAATGATAACAAAAATGGGGTGAATTAGCTCTAAAACAATTTTTTTTCATGGGCTACTGCTTTTAAAAAATAATATTTGTACATTTGCGACCGATTTCAGAGAGAGATTACTTACCATATAATAATTCACAGAGATGGACTTGATGAATGTTGTTGAGAAAGAGTTTGCGGTACAGAAAGAGTTCCCCCGCTTCAGGGCAGGAGACACCGTTACCGTACACTACAAGATAAAAGAGGGCAACAAAGAGCGTATACAGCAGTTCAGGGGTGTGGTTATACAGCGCAGAGGCAGCAAGCACACCGAAACCTTTACTGTAAGGAAAATGTCGGGCAATATAGGTGTTGAGAGGATATTTCCTGTAGCATCTCCCTTTATTGATAAGATAGATATCAACAAGCACGGTAAGGTCAGAAGGGCAAGAATATTCTATCTGAGAAAGCTTACCGGCAAAAAAGCAAGGATCAAGGAGAGAATTTTCTAGACAAGAATATATATCTAATAAAAGAACGCCTGGCACAATCGTGTCCGGCGTTCTTTTTTCACATAGCCTTTCTAAGGCATCAACAGTTGTCTCTATTGATTGTTATTCTGATTCTGGTTCAACATCTGGAGCAGTTGTGACAGCTGCTGTTCCAGATTGTCGATCCGTGAGTTTTGGCGATCCAGCTCAGCAGCCTGACTCTCTATTATCTGCTGCTGCTCTTTTATCGCCTCAAGCAGTATTGGTGTCACCTGACCGTAAGAGACGCTTTTCATGCCACTGTTTCCGGTCAACACCAATTCAGGAAACTCCTTTTGCAGTTCCTGTGCAATAAAACCTATCTGCTCCCTTTCCTCCGGATCCTCTTTAAAGGTAAAGCGCACCCCTGAGACATTCAATATTTTATCAAGCACACCATTAAGCTTGCTAACATTGG
>SLNP01000055.1 GCA_007132995.1 Bacteroidales bacterium
AAAAGAAAAAGCATGCATATTGCTTCGCAATAGTGCAGTAGTGTAATTTCTCATCAAACTGCAAAAGCAAGCTTTTACAGTCTCTTCGAAATTCCACTACGGGCACTTCGTGCCCCGCTTTTTCTTTTTTGTCGTATAAAAAGAAACCCTGTTGCCAAAGCAACAGGGCCTTTTCCTCTTTCGTCGGGGTGAGAAGACTCGAACTTCCGACCCCTTGCACCCCATGCAAGTACGCTAGCCAACTGCGCCACACCCCGAACAAATTTCAGACTGCAAACTTAATGAAAATATTCTTTGTTACTAACGGGTTGTTCTCTTTTTTGTGTCTCTGTGATAGAGGGTGTCTCCGTTTCTATTTGCCTTTTTCCTGCTCTGCCGTGGACAGAAACCTTTCGGCATCAATGGCTGCCATGCACCCCGATCCTGCTGCAGTAACGGCCTGACGATAATGAGGGTCCTGGATGTCTCCCGCCGCAAAGACGCCGGGTATAGCGGTTTTCGATGTTCCGGGAGTGGTCTTTATATAGCCTGCCTTGTCTGTCTCCAGATACTCTTTGAATATCTCAGAGTTTGGCGCATGGCCTATTGCAAGAAAGAAACCGTCAATGGCTATTTTTACCTCCTCTTCACTATCTGTGCCTCTGTTTTTAAGAAGTAATGCACCCTCAACACCATTTTCGCCAAATAGATCAACAGCCTCGTGCTTCCAGAGTATCTCGATGTTCGATGTGCTGAAGACACGCTCCTGCATAGCTTTCGACGCCCTGAAAACATCACGCCTTACTATCATATATACCTTTCTGCATAGTCCTGCCAGATAGGAGGCCTCTTCACAGGCGGTATCGCCCCCGCCAACTACCGCCACATCTTTACCCTTATAAAAGAAACCATCGCAGGTAGCACAGGCAGAGACTCCCATACCGGCATACCTTTTCTCTGCATCAATGCCAAGATATTTTGCTGTTGCGCCGGTAGCTATTATCAGAACATCGGCAATTACTTCCCTCTCCTCATCGATGGTGACTCTGAATGGTCTCTTTGACAAGTCAGCAGATGTCGCAGACCCTTGTTTTACAACTGTGCCAAATCTTTCGGCCTGCTTTCTGAGATTTTCCATCATTACCGGTCCTGTTACTCCTTCGGGATAACCTGGGTAGTTGTCAACTTCTGTCGTTGTAGTCAACTGTCCTCCAGGTTGCATTCCGGTGTATAATACAGGAGATAGATTGGCTCTGGCTGCATAGATGGCCGCAGTGTAACCTGCCGGACCAGAGCCTATTATGAGGCAGCGCACCTTTTCACTTTCTGATGGCCCCTTCGCTCCACCCTCATCACTTACCTCAAGTGGTTTGAACATATCCATATAAACCCTTTTTAGTTTAATGCCTTTAAGATGACTGCAAAAATAGTCAAATCAGATATAAGTGCCCGATATGATATGGCATATATTATAGGATTATATGTGAGTCTTTATTTACTGCCCTGATCTGAATAACTCCGGCTTAAGTGTCATCTGAAGATAGAAGAAGCGGGATAACCTTCCGTCAGGCACAGATTGGAGATCCCTGAGCGATTCAGTTGGTGAGAAGAATAGAGCACCGCCCTCAATATTTGCCCACTTACGGAATTGCCACGAAACAATAAGGTCATTTTCAAAACCTAGATACTTTTTGTCAGGTGTGGAGGGGTTGAGCTTGTGGAGCCAGAATAGATGTCCTGTGTTTTTTACTGCCAGGTTATCAGATAGTGGGATGCTAGCCCATAAATATGTGTTCACCAAACCACCCTCAGCAGTATGAATTTCCAGATTTGTAAAATAGTCCATGTTGCCAAATGTTGCGTGTCGGGGCGAATGAACCTTATCAAAGAGATTCTCTCTTCTTTTGCTATCTCCTGTGGACTCATTACCGGTATGAACAACCAAGCCCAGGCCCGGATTGACAATACTCCCCACTAATCCAGCTTCAACAGCCAATAGACCTGCACTGACCTCCCGTCCTTCCTGACTCTTGCCATACTGGTAATACAGGTTGGCGTGACCGAAGATATTGTCTCCCCGGTAACTTAGGTAGGTGCCACTTGTGTTTCGAAGGTGTATCTTGTTGATGAATCGACCTTCGGTCCGACCGGTAATCATATGTAGCAAAGAGAAAGATATTTCGTCTGAAAGTTTTTGGTTGTACCAAATGAAGTTTAGCGTTTTGTATCCGTCTGTAGGATAATGATTGTTATTCGGGCTTTCCCAAATGGTGTTCCAGCTTGTTGCTATGTGAAGCCTCCAGTACTCCCGGTCAATTTTAAAAAGAAGCGCATCGGATGCGGTGCTGGCCTGATTCCAGTTCCTTCCACTAAGCAGCCATTGATTATCATATATGAGTTGCTGGCGGCCCACTGATAACCAGTTGTTGTTTCCGATACGGATTTCAGCATAACCTTCAAAGATATCTAAGGCAGAAAGGGTATTTGTGTAGAATCCACCCAAATCACCCTCGGCGCCACCTCCCCATAATCTGACATCCTGTGGAGAGAAATGGAGCCTCAGATCATCAGTTCTATAACTGAAGGTGAATCTTGATCTTTGTGAAATGAGTACCGCCGGAGTCCAATCCTCATGAGCTAGACTCTGGTAGCCGTTACGCACTTCGAAACGCGGCCTTAGTTCAGCATCTATGGTGAACTGAGAATAGAGACTTGCTGGCAAGGGTAATAACAACGCAAGTGAGAGAGCGAATAAAAAGCGGTTAAACTGTTCCATGACTTTTCCATTTAATGTGGTTGTATGGTAAATATAGTTTTTTTTTAAAAAAACAACCTCCCCTCTGTCGAATAACTGATAATTTATTCTCTCTTCCCTGCAGGGTGCAGGGGGATAAGTTTTTTCGATTAAATTCGCACTATACCCTAAACAGTAGATATGAAAAGTTTCAGAAAGAGCTTTGTTTTTAATTCGCCGGCGGAGGATATCTATGCCTGCCTGACAAATCCCAGGACCATTGAACTGTGGTCGGGCTGCAAGGCCGTTATGCCCGATAAACCGGGAGGGGAGTTCAGTTGGTTTGACGGAGATATCTCAGGACTATTCACAGAAGCGGTGCCAAACAGATCGGTCAGGTTTGAGTGGCACTTCGGGGACGAGTTGCCGGTTTCACCGGTTATTATTACCCTTTCGGAACAGGGGGGCGTAACCAAAGTGCTGGTTGAACAGGAGAGAATACCAGATGAAGATTTTGACAATATTACCGATGGATGGGAGAGTGTGGTTGCAGAAGGGATAAGGATGTTTCTTAACCCCAATTTTTGAGGATGTCGCTGATATCTACCAAAGAGGCATGTATCAGTTTAGCTATTCCCCGGTAGGCGCTGGTCTCTGCATTGGCTACAACCATATCTTTCCACTCACTGCTCCATTTCAGAGGATGCCTTTCTATAAATCTGGCAATCTCATTTCTCATCTCCCTCTTGCAGACTTCATCGTCAAGTGATATGTAGGTGTCTATCAGCCTGTTTATAAAGAGTATCTCCACGCCTATATGGTCGTCCGGTATATTCCCCTCAAGGGCAAACTTCCAACCGTAACTTTTGTAGAACTCTTTTACCTCGAGTGTCTCTTTGTCAAAAAGGAGTTTCTCTTTTCCAAGATGGAATGACTCGTAAGGGGGGGCTGACATTTTACCAGTACCTATAAAGAGCTTTAAGAAATCGGACTTTATTCTCTTAAGGCAAACATTTTCCGGGCAACAAGAGCCATGAAGGTCAGCGGCGGCACTGACAAAAAGAGGATTTCGACTCCTTACCGGCAACCTCCGCAAGAGGCCGCCTCTCCAAAATTCATCTATACAGGCGTCATCGGGTTCGTAAAGAACCATTAATCCGGTAAAGTAGAGCATCATGCTGTAACCCTGAAGCAGACTCTCAAGCTCCTCTTCCTCTCTGTTTTTATTCATAGTACAGTATTGTCGTACGATAAGAAGAACACAATGCGGGCTATTAGGCCCGATGATATTATCGCTACCGCTGATATAACTACCAAACGGAATGATTTGTTCATATCGGACGACCTGACTGTTAGAATAAAAGCTGTAAGTGCCACAACAGTAAGCAGAGAGATAATCAATGTAATACCCAAAAGTCTGGGTTCTCCCCAGGAGAGCCTTGTGATATAGGCGACAGCCATAATAAGTAAAGCGAGTGATGATATGGCTATCAGCCTGAGGGATATCGCTGTATCATGATGGAACATGAGAAGAGACATTATCGCGGTTCCTGCCGACAGGGCTGTAAATGTGAACACCAGAGGAGTGAAGGGGCGATTCCAGGCAGGAACAGCAGGAAGAAGATATACCATTGTCATGGTAACAAGCAGCAGAAATGATGCTATCACCATGAGTGACGGCAATGGAGTGGTTACAAACCGCGGCATGCTGTATATCATTGATATGGAGCCAAGCAGGGCAAAGAATATCAGCATCGACATGGATGCTATCTCCATAGAGAGTGGGCTGCTGGTTATATTTCTGACTGCGTGGATGGCGTTCTGAGGTCGGCCAAGATGAAAAAATGCGGCTAGAAGAGAGATGATAAGCAGAAGCGATATTATATGGTAACTGTTCAATACGGACCTGGACCCCCTTGAAATATTGCCGGATATAATAAGGAATTCACGCACAAACACCATACCTATGGCGGCCTGGCTTAAGTATGTGAAAAGTACTAGTGAGAAGTAGTTTTTCATTTCAGCTTCCTGTTGAGTTCTTTTTTACTGGTTATTGATCTTGAAGGGGGTTAGGGTAAAAAGCTACTGTCTGTAGTTTTGGGTGTTGTTAACCCCGGCATTATCATCGACCGCCCCTTTCGATGCGTCGTGCGGCTTTAACAGAATACCGGGTCTGGTCATGGAGTAGTCGGGTAGCGGAAATATCTGGGTTATCTCGCCGAACTCATTGGCCATCTCCCTGAAGTTGCCAAATTTCAATACGCGCATGGGGCAGGCGTCAACACAGGCAGGGTTCTTTCCAATAAAGAGCAGGTCTTCACAAGCGTCACACTTTGACATAATACCTGTGTTGAAGTCAAAGTTTAATGCGCCGTAAGGACAGGACCATTCGCAATAGAAGCACCCGATACAGAGATCGGGGTTAACCAGTACCAGGCCGTCCAGGGTCTGAAACAGAGCCTTCGACGGACATGATTTGAGACACTCGGGGTTCTCACAATGGTTACATGACATAGATATGTAGTAACCAGCAGGTTTTTCCGTTATGACTCCATCACGCTCTTTCCATTCACCAACCTCTACCTCATATACTCTTCGCCATGATATACCCGGCCAAAGATCGTTTTTGTCATTGCATGCAACCTGACATGCCTTGCAGCCACTGCACGCAGTAGTATCAACATAAAAAGCCAATTTGCTCATATAACTCTATCTTTTTGAAGATCTTTCCACCTGCACCATAATGGTATGTTGCGGATTCCCTTTAGCCAGAGGTGTCCAACGCTCTGAAGTGAGGGTGTTTACATTGCCTCCTCTGTCATCACCATCCCTGTCGGGCTTATACCATGCCCCCTGTGGAATATTGACAACACCCGGCATTATCTTCCGGGTTATCTTGCAGGGGATGATAATAGCTCCCCTGTCATTCCATACCTTAACCATCTGTTCGTCATGAAGCCCTCTCTCTTCAGCATCTTTTGGATTGATAAATAAGAGCTGGGGGTATGCCTCCATGGTCCACTCATTATTGTCATGGGTTGAGTGAACTCTCGACATATAGTGGTGACCTATGGCCTGAAGCGGATAGCTGGAAGCTTCGGGCCCAAACGGACTTTCCCACTCCTCTATATATTTTGGAACAGCGGGTATCTCATCCGGCCTGTTCATGCGGTGAAGCCGGCTGCTGAAGAGTTCGATTTTTCCGGAAGGCGTAGAGAGCGGGTTGGCTTCGGGATCTTTCCTGAAGGCTTCAAACGCAACAAGGGGCTTGTTTACCTTTCTCACATATACCGCACGATTCGACTCAACCATCTCACTGAATGATGGCATGTCGGGGAAACGCCTTCTGCGGTACACATTGTCTATTATCCATTCACACCAATCTTTCTCATCTCTTCCCCCTTCGGTAAAGCGGTCATAAACTCCGAATCGCTCTGCCATATCAGCAGCTATTCTGTAATCACTTTTGGTCTCAAATGGGGGGTCAACCACCTTTGGCATTACAATAACCTCTTCACCATACTTCCAGCCATCACTCACACCCCACATCTCAAACTGGGTGCAGACTGGCAGTACAAGATCTGCAAACATGGCGCTGGAGGTCAGAAAGTTGTCCTGAACGGCAATGAATTCTACCTTGCTCTCATCACGCAAAATATCGGCAGTCCTGTTGGTGTTGGAGTGCTGGTTTATCAAGATGTTTGAGGCGACATTCCAGATCAACTTAATGTCGTTGTCCAATTGTCTTACACCCCTTAAGCCGTGCTCTTCTGCGGTCATCTCTTTACCCCTGATTATCGCCTCTGTCCATAGAAAGACAGGTATGCTCGCCCTGACCGGATTACTGCCGGTAGGGAAGACGGTCCAGAAGGGAGCCCCACCAACCTGGTTGGCAAGCCCGCTCGCCCATCCGCCGGATATGCCTACATTACCGGTTATCGCTGCCAGTACAGCCCCGGCAATTACAACCTGCTCACCATAGGCTCTCCTCTGCATCCCATAACCTTGATATAGAACCGCAGGACCACTGGTAGCATACTCTCTGGCTATTCTGGCAATGGTCTCAGCAGGCACCCTGGTTATCTTCTCGGCCCACTCCGGTGTTTTCGGGGTTCCATCTCTTGTTCCCAATATGTAGTCGGAGTATGACTCTTCATCCTCATATCCTTCGGGCATCTGAGATCTGTCAAAACCGACACAGGCCTTTTTTATGAAATCTTTGTCTACAAGATCTTCCTTTATCATAACATAGGCCATAGCACTCATCATGGCCGCATCGGTTCCGGGACGAATTGGTATCCACTCGTCTGCAAGAGCTATTGCGCTCATACTGAGACGGGGATCTATACAGACAACTCTTGCCCCATTCTCTCTGGCCTTCTTTATAAAGAACTCGCTGTTGGTTCCATCACGCATCTCGGCCGGATTCCAGCCCCACATTATTATGTACTTTGAGTTAACCCAGTCCTGCCTCTGATTTCCGGTTGATAATGTTCCGTAAACATATGGGGTGGCAATATTTATACAGGCCCAGCTGTAACTGTTGTAGAAGCCGAGAGAGCCCCCTATCAGGTTCATGAGCCTGGCTACGGGCCACCTGCCGTTAAGATTGTTGTACGAGCCGGTGCCGTAGGGTACAT
Source organism: Bacteroidales bacterium (assembly GCA_007132995.1). Taxonomy (GTDB): domain Bacteria; phylum Bacteroidota; class Bacteroidia; order Bacteroidales; family VadinHA17; genus SLNP01. The sequence goes on from SLNP01000055.1 coordinate 7,354, forward strand.
ATATTGCCGAGTTGCCATACTTCTCCCTGACCCGGCTTATTTCACGGTACAGGATGTCGTATGCCTCGTCCCAGCTGATACGCTCAAACTTCCCCTCTCCGCGTTTGCCTGTTCTCTTTAACGGGTACTTAAGACGGTCAGGGCTGTACTGCCTTTTCCGGTAGCCACGGCCTCTAATGCAAGCCCTCAGCTGAGGGTCATCAATACCGTCGTGTGGGCGGTCGTCACCCTCTATTCTTACTATCTGTCCTCCCGAAACATGTACTTTGAGAACACAACGACCACCACAGTTGTGGCCAGGGCATGCCGTCCGGATTATTGTCGGAGCAGGGCCCTGGTCGCCAGCCTCTCCTTTGCCGACAACGGAACTTCTCTTCTTAATGAGCCGGGTGCTCTTAGAGCCATATGCCTCAAAAACCGGTGAAAAGAGAAGTGAGCCGCCAACCACGGACGACCACTGGACGAATCCTCTTCGATTAAGTATTGGTTTTTTGCTTTTGTCGCTGCTTTTGTTCATCTGCAATAGTTTTGTTTTGCTGTGTTGTAGCGGCTAATCGGCCAAAAATAGCAAAAATGGAGAGATGCACATAAAAAGGTGCTATATTGACATAGATGTAACCTACTTGTGAGGTGGCAAAAAAACAAGCGGCGATTGCATTCTGGCTGCAACCCCCGCTTATTTTGCGGATTTTACCGCTTATGACCTGAATGGGGCCGGTATTAAATTAGTGCAGTCAGCATATCATGAGGTACTAAATTCGGCCATCACATTCGGGTACTCCTTATTGTCAAGCCTCTTTTTTACCGCCTTAAAGCAATCTGTTGTATACCTGACATCTTCAAGTGTGTGTGAGGCGGTTGGTATAAGACGAATCATTATAACATCTTTCGGAACTACGGGATAAAGCACTATAGAGCAGAAGATGCCATAGTTCTCTCTCAGATCGTAGGTAACCTGTGTCGCCTCGGGAATACCTCCCTTGAGGAATACAGGGGTTACCGGCGACTCAGTTTTTCCGAGGTCGAAACCGGCTTCTCTGAGTCCCGACTGCAGTGCATTTACGATTTCCCAAAGTTTATCCTTGAGTTCAGGATGCGACTGCATCATCTCCATCCTTTTTATGGCTCCCGCTGTCATTGCCATGGGTAGTGACTTGGCAAATATCTGTGACCTGAGGTTGTATCGCAGATAGTTTATCACATCACGGGTGCTTGATATAAAACCTCCTATGCCTGCGAACGATTTTGCAAATGTTGCGAAATATACATCTATCTCATCCTGCACCCCGAAGTGTTCACCCGTTCCGGCACCTGTTTTTCCCATGGTGCCAAAACCGTGAGCATCATCAACGACCAGGCGGAACTGATATTTTTTCTTCAATTCTGCTATTTTATCAAGCCTGCCAAGGTCGCCGGCCATACCAAAAACTCCCTCGGTAATAAGCAGAATTCCACCTTTAGTCCCTTTCACAAGCTTCTCGGCTCTCTGTAGCTGCTTCTCGCAGTTCTCAATATCATTATGGGGGAACACAAACCTTTTGCCCATATGGAGTCTTAAACCATCAATAATGCAGGCGTGTGATTCTGAGTCATATACTATAACATCGTGACGATCGGCAAGTGCGTCAATGAGTGATACCATGCCCTGATAACCGTAGTTTAGAAGGTAGGCATCCTCCTTTCCTGTAAATTCTGCCGCCATTTTTTCGAACTTCTCGTGCAGATCTGTCTGCCCCGACATCATTCTGGCGCCCATAGGGTAGGCCATGCCATAAATCGCAGCAGCATCGGCATCGGCTTTTCTTATCTCCGGGTGATTGCCCAGGCCAAGATAGTTGTTAAGACTCCATGTCAGAACCTCTTTACCGTTGAACTTCATACGCGGAGCTATCTCTCCCTCAAGCTTCGGAAAGGTGAAGTATCCGTGCGATTTGTCCTGATACTGGCCCAGGGCACCTTTGTTAGCTTTAATCTTATCAAATATATCCACAGCACTTGTTTTTTAATGGTTAAAGTGTCAAAAATAGAGATTAAGCCGAATATCTACATACCTATTTATACCCATTATGCCCGGTCAGGCATAAGGTGAAACACCCACTATTGCGTACAGCGCAACCGCTCTTATGTAATAGGCTTTGCAGAGGGATGAGCCTCTCAGCCAGGCTCTGTGGCTGTGTTCTTTGCCACAGCACCTCTTCCGCTGTAATCTGTGCCACCGGTTCGCTTTGAATATATGGTACAATGTTTGCCGTCACGGCATCAAATAACAACATAGTTTTACCGTTATATGTGGTGTATGTGATAACGGTTGCATGATTGCAGTTTCGAAAAAAATGAGTAATTTTGCGCAACATTTTAATTTTATGAAAATCAGACTTCCGATACTGCTTTTAAGTGCCATTATGCTCTCCTCGTGCGGGGAGTATGAGAGGTTGCTTAAAAGTTCAGACCACCAGCTGAAGAAGGAGAGGGCAATTGAATACTTTGAAGAGGGCCGTTATACCCGTACAGTTGAGCTTCTGGCTCAGGTGCTGCCCCGTTTCAGAGGTAGTGACCAGGCTGAAGAGCTGAACTGGATCAACGCCAGGGCTCATTACGAACTAAGGGACTACATTATGGCGGGTTCGCTCTTTAAAAGATTCAGCGAAGAATTTTCGTGGAGCAGGCATGCCGAGGAGGCCTTTTTTCTGGCTGCCTACTGCAACTATCTTCTCTCGCCACGACCGGAGCTTGATCAGTACTTCACAGTTGAAGCAATTGATGGCTTTAACCAGTTTAAGCGGCGATATCCCTTTAGTGACAGGATAGAGGAGGTCGACAGCCTTATAGCGGAGATGAATGAGAAACTGGTAGAGAAGAGCTATCTGAGCGCCAGACTATATTATGATATGAGGCAGTACCGTGCGGCTGCAATAGCACTTGCCTCGGCTCTCAATGATTTTCCCGAAACCCGTTTCAGGGAAGAGATGATGTTCCTGCAGCTTGAGTCACAGTACCTTTTTGCAAGAAACAGCGTCCCTGAGAGGCAACTAGAGAGATTCCAGACAGCTTATGACGAGTATCTCACATTTATTGAGGAGTTTCCTGAAACCGAATACACCCGTGATGTCGAAAGGATATACAACTCTCTTATGAGATTCCTCCGCCCGGAAGAGAATGATGATGGTGAAGATATAGATTAATATACTACATATTTATAGCATAGACATGGATTACAAAAAGAGCGGCGCACCTCTGACCACAGTAACGCGCGACCTGACAACTTTCGATGAGCGAACAGGCAACCTCTATGAGGCCGTCGTGGTCTGTTCGAAAAGGGCCAATCAGATAGCAGTTGAGATAAAGCAGGAGCTTAACAGCAAGCTTGAAGAGTTTGCCTCTTTTACTGACAATCTTGAAGAGGTTTTTGAAAACCGGGAACAGATAGAGATATCGAAGTTCTATGAGAGGTTGCCCAAACCTTCACTAATAGCAGTCGAGGAGTTCATGGAGGGAAATGTCTATTTCCGGAACCCATCTGCCGAGAAGAAGAGCAGTACAGAGTCTGTAAACGAAGATGCTTAATGGCAAAAATATCGTTGTTGGTGTAACAGGAGGCATTGCAGCCTATAAAACCGCCACACTTGTCCGCCTGCTTGTCAAGGCCGGAGCAGGGGTGAAGGTTGTTATGACACCGCTTGCGAAAGAGTTTATTACACCCCTTACAATGGCCACCCTTTCAGGCAACAGGGTGCTTGCAGATTTCTTCGATCCGGAGAGTGGCGACTGGAACAGTCATGTTGATCTTGGGCTATGGGCCGATCTATTTGTGATAGCCCCCGCAACGGCCAATACAATTGCCAAAATGGCTAATGGCGTTGCTGACAATCTGCTTCTTACAACATACCTCTCGGCAAGATGCCCTGTAGTTGTTGCTCCCGCCATGGATCTTGATATGCTAAAACATCCGGCTACAGTTGCCAATCTTGAGCGCATTAAAGGTTATGGTAATCATATAATTGAGCCATCTTCCGGAGAGTTGGCCAGCGGGCTTGAAGGCAAAGGAAGAATGGCCGAACCGGAGCAGATAGCGAAAGAGTTGGAGCTTATCTGTCAAAAAAAAAAAGAGATTGACCTGACCGGCATCCGCATGGTCATAAATGCCGGTCCTACCCGCGAGCCACTCGATCCGGTGCGATTTCTCTCTAACCATTCCAGTGGAAAAATGGGCGAGGCCCTCGCCCGGGCAGCCGCCATTTGCGGCGCAGATGTTGACCTTGTTCTTGGCCCTGTGTCTGAAAGACCTAAGGGTGGCCCCTTTCGTATAAGAGATGTGGTTACTGCTAAAGAGATGCATGATCTCTGTGTCGAGCTGTTCGAAAAGGCCGATGTTGCTATTCTTGCTGCCGCGGTAGCTGACTACACTCCCGAAACCCTCTCTGCCTCCAAGATAAAGAGCGATGGTGATGACCTGCGTCTCAATTTAAAGCCAACAGATGACATAGCTGCGGCTCTTGGAAGTATGAAGAGACCGGATCAGATTGTGGCCGGGTTTGCACTTGAAACGGATAATGAGATTGAGAATGCCCGCAATAAGCTAAAGAGTAAAAGGCTCGACTTTATTGTACTCAATTCGCTTAAAGATAGTGGTGCAGGTTTCGGAACCGATACAAACCGAATAACCATCATTGACCATAAGGATAAAAGGGATATGTTTGAATTAAAACCCAAGAGCGAAGTTGCATTTGACATTTTACAGAAAACTGTATCTGTAATAAGGGAGAGAAGAGAATGATCAGACCGCTTATTATATCTGTCTTCATATTTGCTGCGCACCTCTTGCCATTTGGTACTCTTTCCGGTCAGGAGCTTATGTGTAATGTTCAGGTATCGGCTCAGAGAATTCAGGGTTCCAACCGACAGGTTTTTCAGACCATGCAGCGTGACATATATGAGTTCATGAACAACACCATATGGACCAGTCATGTGTACAGCTTCTCCGAGCGGATAGATTGCAACATAACCATAAACCTTACCGAGCAGCTCTCTGCCGATGAGTTTCGCGGAACAATACAGGTTCAGCTCAGACGGCCCGTTTTCAACACTACCTATAACTCTACTGTCATTAATCTTGTCGACAATAATGTTCAGTTCAGGTATGTTGAGTTTCAGCCACTGGAGTTTGACCCCAACAGTCACCGCTCAAACCTCACTTCTCTTCTGGCCTACTATGCCTATATGATTATAGGTTTTGACTATGACACCTTTTCTCCTCTCGGGGGAACCGAGTTTTTCAGTATAGCCGAGAAGATTGTTACCAATGCCCAGTCGGCCCCTGAGTCAGGCTGGAAGCCCTATGACGGGTCACGCAACAGGAATAGATACTGGCTTGTTAAGAATGTTCTTGATCAGCAGTACCAGGATGTGAGAAGGTTTCTCTATGAGTACCACATGTCAGGCCTTGACAGGATGGAGTCCAGAATCAACGAATCGCGGACATCTATAGTCGAGAGTCTCAGATTGCTTCAGAGGGTACACCGTTCGCGTCCCGACCCGTTTATGTACTACCTTCAGGCTGTAATGGATGCCAAGAGCGATGAGATTGTAAATATATTCAGTCAGGCCTTTCCGGAAGAGCGAAACCGGGTTGTGGAGATTCTAACAGAGATAGATCCTGCAAACAGATCGAAATATGAGAGGATAATAACCAGTAATTAAATAACTTCGCCTGAATGTTATCCAGACTGACAGTCAGAAATTATGCTCTAATTCGTGAGCTTGATATAGAGCCTGATGATGGCCTTACAATAATTACCGGAGAAACTGGTGCAGGAAAGTCAATAATAGTAGGGGCGTTGTCACTTATTCTCGGTAATCGGGCCGACAGCGCCGCTTTGATGAGCAAGAGCGAAAAGTGTGTTGTAGAGGCTCTCTTTGATATCTCTGATATGGGCCTCGGTTATCTCTTCACCGATAATGATCTGGATTATGATGATAATACGCTTATCAGAAGAGAGATAAGCCCTTCCGGGCGATCGAGGGCATTTATCAATGACACCCCGGTAAACCTTGCACTACTCAGAGATATAGCTGTCAGGCTGGTAGATGTACACTCACAACACCAGACACTACTACTGCATGACAGTGATTTTCAAACTGCAGTTGTCGATTCATACGCAGGAAATGAGCATGCCGTTTCTCACTACAGGGAACTATTCAGGAGCTATAGTGAAAAAAAAGTGGAGTATGAGACCCTTAAGGCCGGGGAGGAGCGTTCCCGGGCCGATATGGACTACTACACTTTTCAACTGAAGCAGCTGGAGGATGCCGGGCTGAAAGAGGGCGAACTCTCAGACCTTGAGAGGGAGAGAGATATGCTTTCCAATGCCGAAGCGGTAAGGGAGGCACTTAGTGAGGTCTCAGAGACTCTCTCTTCGGGCGATATGTCAGTTGTAAATATGCTTGCCACAGCAAGATCCTCATTACGAAAGGCCGATAGGTTTATTAAAGAGGGTGACGATCTGCTCTCTCGTCTGGAGTCAGCCTCTATAGAGATTGATGATGTTTCGGGCGAGATAAGCACAGTTCTCACTTCGCTTGAGGCTGACCCTCAAAGGCTGGGTGTAATAACAGAACGGGTTGATCATCTCTATGCCCTTATGCATAAGCATCGCTGTGATACAGAGCAGGATCTGATTGCCACAAGAGATGAACTGAGAGCACTGGTTGAGAATATTGAGACCGGTAGCGAAAATTTGTCTCTCCTGGAGGCTGCTCTTGGGAAGGACCTGGCCCAACTGGAAGAGATGGCAGGCAGTATAGCTGAGTCGAGGGCGGCTGTTACCGGCAGAATATCGGACGATATGGAGAGAGCATTGCGCAGCCTTGCCATTCCAAATGCCCGGTTTTCTGTAAGACTGATTCCTGAGAAGTCGCTTACTGCAAGTGGTTCTGAAAGAGCGGAATTCCTCTTCTCGGCAAACAGACAGACAGGGCCTGAGCCTCTTGCTGCCGTTGCCTCTGGAGGAGAGCTTTCCAGAGTTATGCTCGCCCTTAAGCACCTCTTGTGCAGTCACAGATCGCTGCCAACTGTAATATTTGATGAGGTCGATGCGGGGGTGTCAGGAGAGGTTGCTAACAGGGTAGGGGAGATGATGGTTCAGATGGGAGGACACATGCAGGTGATAAATATAACCCACCTCCCTCAGATAGCCGCCAAGGGAAGGAAGCACTATTATGTCTATAAAAGAGATGTCGGCGACTCAACAATTACCAGTATCAAATTGTTGAGCAATGATGAGAGGGTAGGCGAGATAGCAAGACTTCTTAGCGGTAGCGAGGTCACCACTGCCGCCATTGAAAATGCCAGAATCCTTATAGGCAACGGTTAGGGCGGTTTTTTTATACTATTTAAACATTATCAATGTCTCATCAATTAACACCCTGATTATATGACAAAAGGACTATTGAATGGCAAGAAAGGGATTGTCTTTGGAGCCCTTAATGATAAGTCTATAGCGTGGCAGGTGGCTCTGAAGGCCCACAATGAAGGTGCCAGCCTGGTACTTACAAACACCCCTGTAGCGCTACGACTCGGAACACTGGGAGAGCTGGCAGAGCAGACCGGTAGTAAGATTATCTCCGCAGATGCTACCAGTATGGAGGAGCTGGGCATTCTCTTTAAAGAGAGTATGGACCATTTTGGTGGAAAGATAGATTTCGTTCTGCACTCAATTGGCATGTCTCCCAATGTAAGAAAGGGAATACCATATCCTGATATCAGCTATGAGAATATGCTTAAAACGCTCGACATATCTGCACTCAGCTTTCACCGTATTCTTCAGACTGCATGGAAAACTGATGCTATCAACGAATGGGGGTCGGTCGTCGCACTCTCTTATGTGGCGGCTCAACGCACACTGGCAGGCTATAATGATATGGGCGACGCCAAGGCCCTTCTTGAGTCTATAGCCCGGAGCTTCGGATATATATATGGGAAGCACCGCAAGGTTAGAGTCAATACCATCTCACAGTCACCCACTCCCACAACGGCCGGTAGTGGCATTTCAGGCTTCGAAACACTTACCGATTTTTCAGACCGCATGTCGCCACTTGGAAACGCCACTGCAGAAGAGTGTGCCGACTACTGCATAGTTCTATTTTCAGATATGACCAGAAAAGTGACAATGCAGAATCTCTTCCATGATGGGGGGTTCTCTAGCATGGGTATGAGCAGGCGTGCCATTGAGCAGTATACCAAAAGCTTTGATGAGTGCCCCTGAGATAGGGAGAAGACACCTGTTTCAATGCGGTTCTGAATTTTTAATTGAGCCGCATTTTTTTGTAAATAGCTTCTAAAACAGATAATTAAGGCCCATGTAAAAGCCAATGTTACCATCCTGATCATTAATTGCCTTGCCGAGGTCTGCAGCAATAATGAAGTTTTTATTCATAACAATTCTTAATCCGCTCCCCAGGCTGTAGCGCATCTTCTCTCCGCCAGGGTTGAAAAAGAGACTTGCATCATTATCGGGCATATCAGGGATATCATAGTCAATTCTGGTAGTGACCATTCCGAAGTCTGCAAAGCCGTTAAGGCCTATGTAGAATGATTGGTTTATGAAGTTGAATCTTATCGCCTTATATCTTAGTTCAAGGTTACCGTACAGGAATCCGTCTCCCACCACCCTGTTGCGAAGCACGCCTCTGATACTTCTTGCTCCGCCAAGGCCTTCTGATGTCGCGCCTCTGAGCTGTGATACAATAAGCTGAGTCTGGTAGTAGAAGGGTGTTGATCCTGTTAATGTTGTCTGGTACCCCACCCTGTAAGCGAAGCTGAGGTCATTCTCTATGATGGTGAAGTACTGCCTGTGAGTCATGTATAGTTTAGAGAAGCTGTTGCTGCTTCCAAACAGACCTGCAGACAACTCTATTCCCGCCTCACTCCACACCCCACTCATTGGGTTAGCTCTGTTATCACGGGTATCGAAAGTTAATCCGGCCTTAACCGTGTTTACCCATCCCCCCCCGAACTCATCATCGGGAATTACTCCCCACTCGTTATAGAGCTGAAATAGTCCCGGCACCTCTTCGTGCGCCGGCAACTGGTCAGACACCTCTCTCCCCTCGTTAAGCCTGTCTATATCAACCAGCCCGGTAGTGAATCGCTGAATATTGAATCCCGCATTCCACTTCAGGCCCTTGCCGTAGAGACTGCCTTCGAAATCATTCTTGAACCGAAAATAGGTGCGGTCATGTCGGTAAAACATCCTGCTTCTATAATCTTCAGAAGAGTCATCTTCCCACTTTCTGTTATATACAGCCTCATAGCCGTTGAAGCCATAAAAATCGTAGGCCCTGTCTGTCAGATAACTCAGATCTACCGTGTACCTTACCCCCGGTATCAGGTGGTCGGAGTCAAACATAAACCTGTTAATGCCACTACCTTTTGTAAAACGCGATACCTCGAAGTAGAGAGATTGATAGTAGTCGGGAAAGATATCTCCCTCGCCGTAGTTGAAAAGGTTTATAAGTGCTCCGTACTGGAAACCGAGATCAGTATCGAATGTAATTGTGGGAAGAGCACCCAGATTCCATCCTCTTTTGGTGTCTGAACTTTGACCCGAAAGCATGGCAGTTGTTGCCAGGGCAACAGATATGAATATAATTAACCTCTTCATCTATATGGCTGTTGTAGTTAGTACCTTTCTGCCCAAATATTGCAATTATATTTTATTATTATACTATTTCACCCTTTTTTCCTCTCCCTTCTCATCTCTGCCATCATATGCCCCATCTGCCATCTCTCTCTTCGCTTATCCCGGCTCTGGCAGGATGATGTTACACTCTCCACATCTCCCTACATCGAATCAATTCGGAATCAACTCATGTTTACTTAATGAAACGGGTGTAAATACCACTTTCATCTTTGAAAACTGGCCGGGGGGGTTAATATTTTGTATATTTCGGAACCGATTAATAGTGCCAGCTATGAGCTTGATGATAAAGAATGCAAGGTCCCTTGTCCAGGCTGCTGACCCTGTAGCCAGCAGGGTGGCAGGTACAGATATGTCTTCCCTGCCTGTTATTGAAGATGGCTGGCTATATTGTGAAGGCGACACAATAAAGTCTTATGGACCCATGTCCGGTTTTCCCGGCGATACAGATGCAGATGAAGTTATTGATGCATCAGGGCGTTTTGTTCTTCCCGCCTGGTGTGACAGCCATACCCATATCGTCTACGCCGGTAGCAGGGAGAGAGAGTATATGGATAAGATAAGGGGTCTATCTTACGAGGAGATTGCAAAAAGGGGAGGGGGCATACTCAATTCGGCAAAGTTGCTGAGAGAGACCTCCGAAGAGGACCTTTACCAACAGTCATTGAAGAGAGCCAATGAGATAATCGGATTTGGAACCGGTGCTGTCGAGATTAAGAGTGGCTATGGACTCGACACACCTTCAGAGCTTAAGATGTTGCGCGTTATTAAGAGGATTGGAGAGACAACACCCCTTGATGTAAAGGCAACCTTTCTGGGAGCACATGCTGTGCCGGCTGAATATGCCGGTAACCGCAAAGGGTATGTAGATCTGATAATAAACGAGATGATACCGGCTGTTGCCGATGAAGGGCTGGCAGATTTTATCGATGTCTTTTGCGACAGGGGGTTCTTTACTGTTGAGGATACAGAGAGAATACTTACCTCCGCCTCAGACTGGGGTCTCCCTGCTAAGCTGCACGCCAATGAGCTCGATTTTTCAGGAGGCATTCAGACAGGGGTAAAGTACAAAGCCCTCTCTGTAGACCATCTTGAGTTTACCGGTGATGAAGAGATTGAGCTTCTGCTCAACTCAGGGACAATGCCGACCCTTCTGCCCGGAGCCGCATTTTTTCTTGGCATGGTTGATCCTCCGGCAAGAAAGATGATAGACTCAGGGCTACCTCTGGCCCTTGCTACCGATTATAATCCGGGGTCATCACCGCAGGGTGATATGAAACTTATAATGTCACTGGGATGTATCAGGCTGAGAATGCTTCCGGCCGAGGTTATAAATGCCGTTACTATTAATTCGGCTTATGCTATGGGCCTCTCTTCCAGTCACGGTTCCATTACACCGGGGAAAAGGGCTAATATTATAATTACAAAAGAGATACCCTCTTATGAGTATCTGCCTTATGCTTACGGATCTCATCTTATAGAGAGGGTGATATTGCAGGGCAGGATTGTTGTCTGAGCAGTGAGCAGTTAACTGCCTTCGCCTCGTTACATAGGGAGTGAGGTTCAGGTTGCTGCTGAGACCAGATAATATAAACCTCTATTTAAAACAGGAGAATGATATGACTACTGATCTGAAAATTATTGAGTGTGTGCCTAACTTCAGTGAAGGATCTGATATGGGTATTATTAAAGAGATAACGGATGTTATAGAGTCAGTTGACGGGGTTACCCTTCTTGATGTTGATCCGGGTAAAGATACCAACAGAACCGTTGTTACCTTTGTAGGAGAACCGGAGCCGGTATGTGAAGCGGCCTATCTCTCTATAAAGAAGGCCTCAGAGCTTATCGATATGTCGAAACATAAGGGAGAACATCCCAGAATGGGAGCCACCGATGTCTGCCCGCTTGTTCCTGTATCGGGTATTACAATGGAGGAGACCGTCGTTTATGCCCGCAAGCTTGCTGAGAGGGTAGGCAGTTCACTTGGTATACCTGTTTATTGTTATGAGGATGCAGCCTTTAAAGAAGAGAGAAGGAATCTGGCCAACTGTCGTTCGGGCGAGTATGAAGGTTTGAAGAAGCGTCTTGCCGATCCTGCCTGGAAGCCCGATTTTGGTCCGGCTGCCTTCAATGCCCGCTCAGGAGCTACCGCCGTAGGAGCCAGAGATTTTCTGGTTGCCTTTAATGTTAACCTTAACACAACCTCAACACGAAGGGCTAACGCTATCGCTTTTGATGTGCGTGAAAGAGGGCGGCCCAAAAGAGAGGGTGGCTCGTTGACAGGTAAAATTGTGAAAGATAATGACGGTAAGCCTGTTATGATTCCCGGAAGCCTTAAGGCTGTTAAGGCAATAGGTTGGTTTATTGAGGAGTACGGGGTGGCACAGATATCTATGAACCTGACCAATATCTCTATAACACCTGTTCATATCGCCTTCGATGAGGTTTGCCGTAAGGCTGACAGCAGGGGTGTACGGGTTACCGGCTCGGAGCTTGTCGGACTTGTTCCCCTCAAGGCTATGCTCGATGCAGGCCGCTATTTTCTTCGTAAGCAGAAGAGATCGCTTGGTGTTTCAGATAGTGAGCTGATAAAGATCGCCGTCAGGTCTATGGGGCTCGATGAGATAAGCGAATTCAATCCAAACGAGAAGATCATCGAGTATGTGATGGAGAGCAGGGAGGGTAAAAAACTTTCATCCATGACCCTGGAAGAGTTTATGAACGAGACCGCCTCTGAGTCGCCTGCACCCGGTGGTGGTTCTGTCTCATCATATATCGGAGCACTTGGTGTTGCGCTTGGTACTATGGTGGCGAACCTCTCATCGCATAAGAGAGGCTGGGATGAGAGATGGGAAGAGTTTAGTGAGTGGGCTGTTAAGGGTAAGGAGATACAGGAGGCACTGCTAAGGCTTGTCGATGAAGATACAGCGGCATTTAACAGGATAATTTCCGCCTTTGGACTGCCTAAGGGAAGTGATGAGGAGAAGGCTGTCAGGGCCCGTGAAATTGAAGAGGCAACCAGGTATGCCGCCTATGTGCCGTTTAAGATTATGGAGACCGCTTATGACGCATTTGAGGTAGTGAAAGCTATGGCCAGAATGGGTAATCCTGCATCGGTCTCAGATGCCGGTGTTGGTGCGATAGCAATAAGAACCGCCATACGAGGTGCATTTCTTAATGTAAGAATAAATGCAGCCGATATAGAAGAGGCTGACTTTGTCAATGATCTCCTTAAAAGGGGCGAAGAGATCCTGAAGGATAGCCTTCGCGAAGAGGAGGAGATTCTTGGCGAAGTGGACAGGAAGATCGAAAAAGGAGAGTGACTGCAATAGAGAGCGCACGCCTTTTATATTTGCCGGCAGGGAGCCTCATGCGCTCCCTGTCTCTCTATCTGTCCTTTTTGAAGTATCTCCTCTCTCTGGAGCGATCATGTCTCCTCTTTGTTAAACTTCTCATTACGAAGTAGACAATTCCGAGCAGGACTATTACTCCCGCTATTGAATATAGTTCACTCATATTACCGTGCCTCCTGTTACCTGGTTAAACAATATTTGCAACTCCATTTCTCTCTCATTTTTTCAAATTTACAAAAGATAGTTCAGATATGGTAGCTGATTTTTGCAGGCATAGGGCATAGGGCATAGGGCATAGGGCATAGGGCATAGGGCATAGGG
>SLNP01000013.1 GCA_007132995.1 Bacteroidales bacterium
AAGGCCCTTAGAGATGAGGTAGAGCTGCGCAGGGCAACCGACAGGGTTATTGGCGACAGCCGTGAGATGAGACTTATGTCGGCAATGAATCAGGCTGAGATCTCATATTTCAGCGATAGAAAGAGGGCGCTCCCACTGAGGAGGGCTTTTGTGCAGAGGTCGGTGGCGGTGGCACTTGTTATCTTTTTGGTGGCCGGGTCGGTCTGGCTTCCCAACAGGAAACTTTCGCCGGAGACGCTCTTTGAGCGCTACTACTTCCTGCCCCCTACTGCTGAACAGTCTGTGGCAAGGTCGGTAGAGGCAGGACAGGATCATCTCTTTTCCCGTGCCGTAGAAAGCTATAACAGGGGTGAGTATGACGAGGCGCTAAATTATCTGCTTCAATACAGATCGAACCACCAGGTTACACCCGGCATTGAGATGATGATCGGTAACTCCTATATGGAGATGCAGGAGTTCACAAAGGCTGGAAGTACTTATGTCTCAGTTATTGACCATGGCAACAACCTATACCTTGAAGATGCAAACTTTATGCTGGGGTTGTGCTATCTGAAGACAGACGAAATCGGGAAGGCGATATCCCAGTTTGTTGAGATAGCCGCTTCAGAGAGCCGATACAGGGGCGATGCCTCTGCTATCTTACGAAGGGTTCGCAAAAAGGGTGTACGATAGGCTGCCCGGCAAAGGGCAGCAGGGAGAATCGTATCGTGGCGGCTACAGTAGGTAATAGAGTGTAAATACTGATTATATGTTTATTATGTCCGGGAAATCTGAGAGTGAGATGGAGAAGAGAGCGATGGAGGGGAGTGACAAATTACAGGGGGTACTTCAGGCCAGATTGAAGGATATTCTGGGTAACCCCTCAATAATCACGGGCATGTCTCATGAGATGAGGACTCAGATGAATGCTATAGTGGCCTTCTCATATCTCATCAACAACAGCAACATAACAGAGGAAGAGCGAGCAGAGTTCACTGAACATATAATAAACTCGTGCGAGCAGTTGGTTGTACTTTTCGACAACTTCTTTGATTCAGCAATAATCGATTCGGGTAATTCGGCTAATGAGATCAAGAGGTGCAATCTCAATCAACTGATAAGCAAACTAATGGGTAATTTCCGCGGTGCTGCAGCAAAAGAGAATAAGGACAATATTGAACTTATTCATGATGAGTGCACCGCCAGTCCGTCCGATCTCTTTATTGACGACGACAAGGCATCAAGGGTATTGAGGGCGCTTTTCCTTAATGCTCTTGAGTCAACATCAGCAGGATACATTCGCCTTGGCTATGTCATTAAAGACGGGAACGCACTCTTTCATATGCTCGATTCGGGTAACGGCTATGAGAGTGCAAGAGACCACTTTCAACTTGGAGAGGAACGCAAGAACTACTCCATTAACAGTTTTCATTTAAGGAAAGCCATCATGTTCGATCTGGCCATAAAGCTTGTAAACATTATGGGTGGAGAGATAGGGGTTGAGAGAAACGGTGTTGCCGGAACCGGTATAAGGTTCTCAGTTCCGGTAAAAGAGGCAGTAAGGTCCGGTGGTGCAGTTAACACCGGTAAAGTCAGCACATCAGAGGAGAGCCGCAACATAAGACAACGAATCGTAATTTAAGTAGTACTCTTCATTGTTGGTCAATTTAACTGCATAGTTGTCCCAGATTGCACATGTCCTATTTCATCTATCCCCCGGCCCCGCACTGGTCGGGGGATACTCTTTTCCGGTAATCACAACCTCAGTTCTGCGGTTTAATCTTCTGCCCTCTTCACTCCTGTTGTCGGCAACCGGCTTAGTCATACCATAGCCCCGGTGGGTGATTCTCGCCTTATCGATACCTCTCTCTGTAAGATATTTCACCACAGCAAGTGCCCGCTCTTCCGACAGCTTCTGGTTATACTCCTCTCCACCGGTATCATCTGTGTGGCCGCTTATCTCTACAGTTATTGAGCTATTCTCTTCCAGAAGCAGAAGAAGGTTGCTTAACTCGGCCTCTGACTCAGGCTTAAGGACTGCACTGTCTGTGTCAAAGAGTATGTTGTTAAGAACCAGCTTCTCTCCCTTCTCTATTCTTTTTAGTGGTATATCTTTAACAAGGGGCTGATAATCGGTGTATTCACCATCGAAGGGGAAATTCTGCGAATAGAACAGGAACCCGCTTGCAATCACATTAAGACCATAGTTCTTACCGGTAGGCATACAGACAAGAAACTCTCCGTTGCGGGTAGTGAGTGCCCTGGCCACCTCCTCGCCGGTCGATAGGTCGGTAAGCTCATATCTTGCCTCTACCGCCAAACCGGACTCTCTGTCATAAACCCTGCCTCTGAGAAAACTCACCTGCCCGGGGCGGGCAGACTCGTGAAGATCGAAGTAGAAGAGTCTCTTCTCTCCGCCAGAGGTGGCGGTAGAGGAGTAGTATGCCCTTATGCCGTTCGATTCTATGGTGAGCCCAACCTCATCGCGGTGGGTGTTAATGGGGTAGCCAAGATTGAGGGGTTCACTCCACGAGTCATCTTCCTGCATACGGGAAAGGTATATGTCGTACCCCCCCAGATTGGGTCTGCCATTTGAAGAAAAGTAGAGTGACTTGCCGTCAAAATGGATGAACGGAGAGGTCTCGTCGCCAGCTGTATTGATGACATCGCCTGCATTGACCGGTTCACCCCACCGGCCATCCTCCTCCCTGTGAGAGATCCATATATCCATGCCCCCATAGCCGCCGGGCCTGTTGCTGACAAAATAGAGGGTGTTGCCATCTGCACTTATAGATGGCATGGACTCCCAATACTCTGTATTAACAGGCGGACCTATATTCCTGGGTGTTGACCATTCGTTACCATCAAATGAGGAGTAGTAGATATCACATCTGCCCATACCGTCGGGCCGGTTACATGCCGTAAAGTACATATAGTGCCCACCGGGACCGATTGTCTGTGCCCCCTCATTACCGGCGGTATTAAGGGGAGTACCGGCACTTACAGCGCTGCTCCAGGAGCCATCATCACCCCTGTAGCTGATATAGAAATCTTCTCTTGTCCTCTGGCCAAAAAGGGGGTCACGACCTGTAACTGTCTCTCTGGTAAACATCAGCATTCTTCCGTCTGCCGTTACCGTGGGTGAGTAGTCATTCACCCCCTGGCCTGCCGAAAGATCAATTTCGGTCGGGGTGAAGGGCACCGGATTGTTGACCGCCGCGATAGAGAACTCCGAGCTCTTTATACCCTGTTTTGCATCTCTTCGCAACTGCCCTGAACCGGCTTTGCTATCGAGGAATATTTTGTAGCTACCGAGTGCCGGCTTGTAGTTACCGCTTCTGAATTGCGATTCGGCAAGGAAAAAGTAGCCGTTCGGGAACTTAAGGCTGTCAATCTCCATGGCTCTGGCATAGCTGACTGCTGCCTCCTGAAACCTCCTGGTATCATAGAGCATCTCAGCCAGGAGGAGATGAGCCTCAAAGAACTCCTCATCTGTCGATATGGCCTCTTTGAGTCTCCGTTCGGCCGCTCTGAAATCATAGAACTCATAAGCCCTTTTGCCCTCCTGATACAGCCTTATGGCACGACTAGATCTTGTAGAGAGTCTCTCCTGAGCCTCTGCAATCTGAAGGGCCGCCGGTAGCAGCAGCAGTGCAATGAAATATCTTAAATAGAGTCTCATGGCCTGTGGCTGGTTACGGTATTCGCATAAACTTATGTGACTGCAGTGATATCATCCATGAACTGTTCTTTTTTACATAGTCGACAATCCGGGGTATCACCTTGCTGTATCGACTCCATTCGGGCTGGAGGAAGAGCATACAATCTCTCTCTGCTTTTGCCCGACACTCCTCTGCCCAGCTAAAATCGTCTTCTGTCTCAATAACAACCTTCAATTCATGTGCCATTTTATAGATCATTGATGAAGGGTGATGCCCCCTTTTCGGCGAAAGGCATATCCAGTCCCATGTACCGGTAAAAGAGGATGTGCCTGATGTCTCCAGAAAGGTTTTAAGACCCCTCTCCTTAAGCAGGCGGGTCAGATAGCTCATATCATATAGAAGTGGCTCGCCTCCGGTAACAACAACTGAGTCGGCACCCGATAACAGAACTCTTTGGGCGATATCGTCACATGAGACTAAAGGGTGAATTGCAGCGTTATGCGAAAGCGGGGAGTCGCACCAGCTGCAGCCCAGATCGCAGCCCCCGGTACGAACAAAATATGCGGCTTTTCCTGTGTGATACCCCTCGCCCTGAATGGAGTAGAACTCCTCCGCCACAGGTATCAGCTTCACTCTGCCCTCCCTCTCTCTGTCTGAATCTATCAATGCTGTGCAATTAAATCAATCAGTCTGATACAAAAGCCTACCGATTTAACGGTAAATATGTTAGTTGTCGAGACCCAAAGCCGATATCATCCGGTGGAATAAATCGGTGTTATCCATTACTCCGGTAAAGTTGCCGGCAGCGGTTCCTGCCGAAAAGAGGGGAACCATTGTCGCTGAATGGCCGGTGGTGGCATATCTGGCAACGACTCTCTGCCCGGAGCGAGAGCCACCGGTAAGAACCATGCCTCCGGTCTCATGGTCTGATGCTACAAGAACAAGGGTGCCCGGATTTCTTTCGGCAAAGTCGAGTGCAACACCTACGGCTTCATCCATATCAAGGGTTTCAGATACGATATAGTCTGTATCATTGTCATGACCTCCCCAGTCTATCATTGAGCCCTCAACCATCAATATGAATCCGTTCTTGTTTTCCGAGAGCAGATCGAGAGCTTTTCCGGTCATCTCTTTTAATGATACCGACCTTCCCTCCGAGGCTTTGGGCATATGGCCTTCGTAAAAGAGCCCGCCAACTGGCAATTTCTCAAGAATATCTATTTCATCGGCCGATCTGGCTATGGTATACCCCATCTCCTCAAGCTCTTTGACAATATCTCTGCCATCGGCTCTTTGGGTAAAGTGGTCGAGCCCCCCTCCGAAAAATAGGTCGGCGGCACCATTGAGCATGTCAGCGGCAATTTCCTCTCCATTTCTTCGTGATTCGTTGTTAGCGAAGAAGGCGGCCGGGGTGGCATGAGTGACCCGGCAGGTACTTACTATACCTGTTGCGAGCCCTGCCTCTTTCGCTATATTGAAAAGAGAGATCACCGGTATGGTATCGGGACTCATTCCCAACATTCCGTTTCTTGTCTTAATGCCCGAGGCGATCGCTGTGGCTCCTGCTGCAGAGTCGGTCACATAGTTCTCATATGCGTCGGTAGTAACCAACCCGGCATAGGGCATTGAGGTCATATGAAGATCGCCTCCGGCCACGGTCATGGCGGCTGTTACATGCGCCACACCCATACCGTCACCGATAAAGAGTATGATATTGGTTGCCTCTTCTCCTCTATCTGCAGACTGCCTCTCTGAGTTGCAGCCGGCAGCAAGGAGTAAAATGACTAACAGGATGGCAGAAAGAGAGATGGTTCCTCTTGCTCCATTGGAAAGAGGGGCTCGTCTGCCCCTGTAATAGCTGAATAGATGAAATAGCTTCATATCTTATTTGGGCTTTTTGGGTTAATAGCTGGCTCTGTAAAAAGCAAAAATAATAATAGCGAGAACGCCGCAATTAATAGTAACACAATTTTTACCATATTGTTATATTTTCCGGCATGTATCCGTATAGCAGCGGATACTCTCTCTCAACTGCACTACGGAGGTACTGCTCAGGAATCACCCTCCATTCGAGGGGTCGCGATGATGCAATGGTGCCTCTCTCTTCTACCCATCGGGTAATATGATGTCGCAGATCTCTCTCAGAGACAGAGATTATTCTGCTCTGAACCTGGTCAGGCGTGAGACCGGCACCATCTCTTATGTGCCTTCCTCCACCACTGGCCCTGTAGCTGTTAATGGCTACCCTGTATAGTGAGTCTGCTGAGAACGGGGTTCCGTCAATAAGTGAGAGTATATTGATCCTGCTGCCCGGCTCTGCTGTTACATTGACGGTGTATTTGATGCCGGCGGCTGAGTCGAAGTTGTAAACCTGCTCTCTCACTCTTGCCCTTCCCCCTCTTAAAACTACATTGCCTTCGCTGTCTGTTCTATAGTTAAGTATGTAGTCGCCGGTATCAGATACCGTATTAAACCATCTGCCATATGAGCTCTCAAGAAACCCTTTCACCTCTTCCCCACTCATCTCCATGGTGTATAGCATGTTCTCAAAACGATACAGCTTAAACATATCTCCTCTTCTGAGCTCACCGCTGTCTATTGCTGCATTGAATGAGAGGGGGGCCGCAAAAGAGATGTCGGTTCCTGAGATTTCGAGCTGAACATCATGTATAATATTCATAAACTCCGATTGACCGAAAAGCGCCCCGCGTGTAGATATGGTTGCGGGCGAGTAACCTATAACTCTGTTTACCCACCCTTTTACCGTGTAAAATTGTTCGCTGAATCTCTCTATAAAGGTAGCATCTGCAGGATATGGTGAGATGGCATCAAGTGAGCTCTCTATGCGAAAATGTGATTTGACTTCACCCTCTGCATCTGAAACAGAATATATATCGGCACGGGCAACATGAGATGCCCTGGCACCGGCATTAAGAATAACCACTGTGTCGCCGGCAGAGTTAATGTACCTCATGTTGGCAGTCGAATGGTCATGGCCGGCAAAGATGATATCGAACCCGGGTACATGCCATGCCACTGCTGAGGTGGAGTTGCCGGGTGGCGGGTTCTCACCTCCCCTGCCCCATCCGGAGTGGAACAGACCTACAACAAGATCGGGCTCCTCT
Source organism: Bacteroidales bacterium (assembly GCA_007132995.1). Lineage (GTDB taxonomy): Bacteria > Bacteroidota > Bacteroidia > Bacteroidales > VadinHA17 > SLNP01. Next base: position 6,767 of record SLNP01000013.1, read on the forward strand.
GCCATTATCTCTTCCATTCGGAGAGCTGCGGTGGTTGTCATATTCTCAAAATACATACCCTCATAGAGAGAGGGGGGCAGCCAATCGGGTACCGATGTGGTGATCAGCCCCATAATGGCAATACGGAGTCCATTGCGCTCTATTATGGTGTATGGCTCAAACCAGCAATTTCCATCTGCATCAACAATATTTGCAGCCAGCATCGGGAAATTGTACTGTTCTCTCAACTTCTCATAGACGGCTGGGCCGGCCTCTATATCGTGATTGCCCACTGTTGCGGCATCAAAGCCCATGTAGTTGAGGATAGATGCACAAAGATGCTCTGTAACGGTGTCTACATAGTTGTAGTAGTACACCTCTGGCTGACCCTGCAGTATATCTCCATTGTCAAGAAGAATAACGCTCCTGCCGGAATCTCTGAGCCGGTTAACATACTCCGAGACATTGGCCAGGGAGTTAGATGTTTCGCGGTCATTAATAAAGTCATATGGAAAGAAAGCGCCATGTATGTCGGTGGTCGAGAGCAGGGTCACAACGGGCTGCTCCTCTTCGCGACAGCCTGTAAACAGAATAATCAGCGTTGTGATAAATAGTATTTCTCTTCTCATCTCTCTTAAATTAAGGCGGACCACATCTGCCTTACCCTAGGGTAAAGGCTGTGATCCGCCTCTTTAATTGCTCAGTTACCTCCTCTTTTCAGAAAGGCATCCGGCCTCTTATTTAACAAACTCATAACCCCGGTTCACATTCTTCTCTATGGCCGGTATACCATACTTCATCCATACCGGCATCGGCTTACCCATCAGGTAGTGGTCAAAAAACTGCATCTTCCTTATGGATAAATCCATACGGGCCGGCCTTCTCCTTAAGTTATGTGCTTCATCGTTATAGTTAAGCATCCATACAGGCTTGTCGAGCCTTCGCATCGCCACAAACATCTCAATTCCCTGATACCACGGAACAGCACCATCATCATCGTTGTGCATCATCAGAAGCGGTGTGTTGATTTTGGGTACAAAGAAGAGCGGGGAGTTCTCGATGTAGTGTATGGGCCTGTCCCAGAGCGAACCACCAATACGGCTCTGTGTATCTTCATACTGGAACATACGGCTCATTCCGGTTCCCCACCTGATACCTCCATAAGCGCTTATCATATTGCTAACAGGTGCTCCCGCAAATGCGGCAGCGTAAAGGTCTGTCTGGGTAATAAGCCATGCTATCTGATAACCACCCCAGCTCTGACCGTCAAGGCCCAGCCTCTCGTTGTCTATATAGTCATAACGCTCCAGCATCGCATAGGTACCACTGACAACGGCGTTGTAACAGCTCTCGCCTGGATATCCCTCGCGGTATGGTATGTCGGGAACAAAAACAATGTATCCGTTGCTTACAGCATATGTTCTGTTGAGCGTAGAGGCACTTGGCGCCGGTGAACTGTAGTTGTGGAGGCCGTCAGAACTCCTTTCGTAGAAGTATACTATCATGGGATACTTCTTTGTAGGATCGAGATTTTCGGGCTTATAGAGCAGCCCCTGAAGGGGTTCGTTGTGCAGGCTTGTCCACTCTACCAGCTCAACGGTGCCCCAGATGAACTCCTCTTGCTGGGGATTGGTAATCGAAATACGGTTCATGTTGTTAAACCTCATGTCACTTGTATGTATTTCACGGGACATCTGATAGGTGCCCTTTGTAAACATGAACATTGAGGCATCGTTCGGTTTGGTCGGATTGCTGAATGAGCAGTCATCCATTATGAGGCGGTTCATGTTGCCGGGACGGTTCATAGCTACTGTATAGAATCCGTCCTGCTTGTTTGAGAAGTTGAACGCACTCAGATACATGGTCTCTCTCCTGCCTATCATTCTCTCATCGCGATCGAGGTTAATATAGCGGAACCTCATATTGTTGTCGCGCCCGTAGCCTCCTGTAATATTAACAGGTGCGTTGCTCCCTTCAGCATCAAAGAGCCAGAGGTCGTGGCGGTCGTTTATTATTACATGACGCTCATCTTCCAGCCATCCGGTAATACCGTGGGGCCTTGGTTCGTTAGGGCTGTCGTGCAACTCATTAAAGAATGAGACCTCATCGTTGGATGTGAGTATCTTCCTTTCGCCACCACCAGACGGCATCGATATCCAGGCACGCTCATCGATACACCAGTAGAGAATATATTTACCTGTCGGTGATATCTGTACAGAACCGGCCTCCTTTTCGAGCAGCAGTTTTCTCTCTCCGCTGACAATATCTATATGGTAATAGTCTGCAAATCTTCTGGAGTCCCAGGAGGTCTGCCTTACAAAACGACGATTGTCGCTGCCCAGTACCCATGAGGCGTTGCCTCTGTCAACCTGACGGATGGAGGAGACCTCTTCGTCGGCGAGCTGTACCATTGAACCTCTATCAATGTGGTAGACGGCCTGATAGTTACGGCGCCTGTCGTTTCTGAGCTGTACAAGCTGCATGGGCTGAAGCCTGTCGTCGTGCCATGACCATACATCTACACTAAACCGCTCATTTGCCAGCAGGGTGTCTTCCGGCTGCTTTTCCGGCTTGGCGGCTGTGCCGAAGAAGAGCCTGCTGTTATCTTCAGAATAGTTCAATGAGGTGAACTCGCTGACACACCATCCATCAGGCATGCCGGGGGTGTCGGCGGATATTATCTTTTGAGCCTCACCGAAATTCTGTGAAAGATATATGTCATATATCTGAATATCACCGGTATCGGCTGTAAAAATGAAGGCCAACATATCTCCGTCTCTGTTGGGCGAGATGTTCCTGAGATCGCCCATGCCTGTAAAGACCTGCTTAATCTCTTCGTTTCGGGTGTTGAACATATTTACAGTAAATTCATCCTCTTTGTCTTTTTCTGTCTTTACTGTCACAAAGGTTATAGATGCACCGTCGCGGGCAACATTGTACTGAACAACATTGGAGAACTCATACTCACTGTTGGTGACGGGATTAAAGATGACAAAATCGTCGCCCTTCTGCTCAGGCTCACGATTACCTCTTCTTTGAGCCGGAGGTTCCTCCTCTTCGGCATCTTCATCTTTCTCCTCCTCTTCGGGAAGTTTCTTCTCAAGCAGATAGGCTATCCATTCAGAGTTCTCTGAGGCAACAGAGAATGACCTTACCCGCGGTATTATGGTTGTCTCTCCGGAGGGAAGCATTCTTATTGCCAGATCGTTCTTTGGCATATCATCCGAACGGGTTCTCTCAACGCGAGCCTGCCTTACAACATCGGTCGGGGGAACAATGGTATAAGCGAAATAGTTAATTCCCGGTGATACCCTGGCACCCCTGCCTCTGGGAACCGAGTCAAGGCGGGAGCTTCTGGTATCATAAAAGTATAGCCAGCCATCTCCCTGCTGAGGGTTTATCGCATAAGATATCCAGCGACCATCATCGGTAACAGAGCTCTGCGAAAGGCTCTTCCACATATCGTAGTCATCATGGGTAATGGGTCTCTTCTGCCCGGTTACCACAACCGTCAGCATTAAAGCCGATGCAATCAGAAATAGTGCTTTTTTCATCTGTTTTTATAAGGTTTTGTGATCTTGTAAAACTAATCAAAAGATTTTTATCTGCGATACTCCTGCTCTATGTTCTGCAGGCAGGATCAGATGGTCGAAGTCATAAATCTCTGACAAACAGCGCTTAGCTAGAGAGGCGCGATTGGTTACTGCTCTGATTGCAAGAGCCTCCGGCGGTGCGTAAGGGAAATAATCACTATTTTGCCGTGCCTTAAGCGGAAATCAACAGATCAGGAGAAATGGTTTTAACCGGTCTCGATATCATAGCCAGTAATGTTCCTGCCTCTCTGAAGAGTAAGAGGGTAGCGGTTCTCTGTCACGCACCGAGTATTACAGGGGGATACCGGCACATTGCAGATGTTCTGGCAGATGCCGGCTGCCGTGTGGTAGCTCTTTTTGGCCCTCAGCACGGGCTTCATGGAGAGACCCAGGACAATATGATAGAGTGGGAAGGTGGAACCGATCAAAGCAGGAGTCTGCCGGTATACAGTCTATACGGAGCGCACCGCAAGCCGACCGCAGAGATGCTGAAGGATACTGAGATACTGCTGATAGACCTGCAGGATGTTGGAGCAAGACTCTACACCTATATCTGGACGGTTAAGCTCTGTATGGAAGCTGCTGCCGAAAAGGGTATACCGGTATTGATACTGGACAGACCCAATCCTGCATCTGTTATGCCGGTAGACGGCGCCCTTCTGCATCGCAGCTTCTTTACATTCGTAGGCGGTGCTGAGATACCGCTCTGCCACAGGCTTACTATCGGTGAGTTGGCACTGTGGTTAAGGGAGTATGAACTGCCCGGGTGTGATCTCAATGTGGTGGCTATGGAGGGGTGGAACCGTAACGCCCCATTCCGTGAGAGCAAGGTGGCCTGGGTTCCTCCGTCACCAAATATGCCAACACCCGAAAGCACTTTGCCCTACCCGGGAACTGTGCTGGCCGAGGCGACCAATGTTTCCGAGGGAAGGGGTACCACCACCCCCTTTGAGCTTATTGGTGCTCCCTGGATGGATGCTCACGGCATAATATCTAACCTCGGGGGGCGAAACCTTAAGGGGTGTGCCTTCCGCAACCATAACTACATACCTGTTTTTCACAAGTATGAGGGAGAGCTTTGCCAGGGAATATTCATTCATGTCACCAACCCCCGCATATACAAACCGGTTGAAACGGCACTGCACATTTTTGACGCTATAGTGAGCGGTGATGGCGGTGAGAATTTCAGGTTCCTCGACCCACCCTATGAATATGAGGAGCGGCTGATGCCATTCGACATACTGGCGGGCGATGAGGGGATGAGAGAGGTACTCTCCGGCAGGCGTTCAATAGAGGCAGAGGTTGAAAGGTGGCGCGAGGGAGAGGCGCTATTTATGAAAAAGGCAGAGCCACTGCTTCTCTACCCCTGGAGATGATATCGGTTAGCCCCACCGGTTGGCGTTTCGGAAAGTGTCAGTTCAGCTCTCTGAGGAGGTCAAGAAGAAACGGCTTGCTCTCATCTGCAATATCCCGGTGTGCAATGGCTGAAGATAGAAGCTCCCTGGCTTTTCCGGTCTCACCTGCCTCTCTGTATATATGAAGAAGAAGAAGCCACGACTCCAGAAACGAAGGTTCATCATCTGTCAGCGTTTTCAGGTATCGTACAGCCTCATCTCTGTACCCGGCCTGATAGAGGTTCAGCGCGTAGTTATACCTGAATAGAGGCTCTTGTGGCTCACTCTCTGCTGCCAGCCTGCTCAGCGCGACCATCTCATCGCGGTCCGATTCAATGGGCATAACAGTTATATGGTATGCTGCCAGGGCATTTCCGGGATCGACCTTCAGAAGCTCTCTGAGAAGGGAGTCCGCCCTGCTGAAGCTACCGAAATCGATATAAAAGAGTGCTGAGTAGAGCAGAAGCTCGGGGTCGTGCGGATCAATATCCATGGCCATTCCGAACAGCCTCTCAGCCTCTTCAGGGAAAGCACCCCCGCTCATTGCAACTGCAGCATAGAGTAACGGCGAGATATCATCCCGTTCAAGCTCCCAGCTTCTCAGGTAGTACTCCGAGGCCCTCTCCCACTGCTCCATATCGTGATAGTAGTGGCCAAGCTTAAAGAGGCTCTCCCTCTCATCATCTCTGGTTTTCAAATAGTCTGCATACTGATGCGCTGTTCCGTCAAAGGAGCTGTCGGGAACAAAATAGTTGAATTCCAGATCTGCTGCTCCTGTCTCATCTGTCGGCGGCATAGTGTCATTGAGGCTCTTTTCATCACTACCGGAGCGGGTTAATATGATGCTGAAAAGTATCAGCAGAGCCATAGCTGTTGCAGCCGCCGCCGCTACCATTAGTTTTGAATTAAAAAACCTCATATCAGATTATGTGCAATGCTATACGAAAAGGCCCTCATCGCGAAGCAGCAGCAATATTGAGCTCTGGGGAACCACAACAAGTTTCTCATTATTGAACTCAATCTCAACAGAGCTGCTCTGTATATATAGTGCGAGATCGCCCTCGCGCGGCTGAAGGGGAATATAGCGAGGCTCATTGCCGGAGGGCTTCCATTTCTCATCCGGCTCGCCGGGGTCAGGCACAGGGTATCCCGGCCCAACCTTTATCACATATCCGGACTGTACCTTGTCGTTTTCGCGCACACCCGGCGGGAGGTATAACCCACTCTTTGTCTTTGACTGTGGCACCCTGGGCTTTATCAACACCCTGTCGCCAACAACTATCAGTTTATCAAGATCTTCCAGCTCCAGATCGGCCATCGCTACTACTCTCTGTATACTTTACAAACTAACCGGCGCAATATAGTTGAATCTTTACATATTTCCCACTACATTTGCCTGCCGGCCGGCGCTGCATGTCAGTGTATCAGCGGCTCTGCGGAGTTGCCGGGGCATGAAGCCGGTCAGGCGCCCGCCAATTATACAGTTGCATAAAAACGGTATATTAACGGGCCCGATGACCCCTCCCGGCGCTTCAACCCGGAGCCGGAGAGGCGGTAACAGCAGATATATGAAAAGAGAGTTCGTCCTTGTAGAACCTGCCCTTCCTGAGAACATCGGAGCGGCTGCCCGTGCTATTAAGACCATGGGCGAAGGTGCCCTGGTGCTTGTAAATCCAGCCTGCTCACTGACCGGAAAGGCCAGATGGGTGGCGCACGGCGCAACCGATATACTGGAGAGCGCACCGATATATGGCTCTGTTGCCGATGCAATAGCAGGAGCAGACATCTCTGTTGCCACTACATCAAAGCAGAGGTCGGTAAGGTGCGACCCGGTCGTCTCGGGCTCCCTCTACCACTTTCTCGATGATAGGGTCGGTTCCACAGGCAGGGTAGCCATACTGTTCGGAAGGGAGGAGTCAGGACTGACCAATGATGCGATCAGGCTGTGCGACATAAGCAGTTATATACCTATGAGGCAGAGCTACCCCTCCCTTAATCTGGGCCAGGCAGTTATGATATACGCCTATGAGATGTCACGGCATCAGCTGACTACCCCCTCCGGGGGTAAAGCTATGCCTGCTGAGGTCGATGATGCACCACTAAGCCATCTTAAGGCGATGGCAGGAGAGATAGTTGAGGGGCTCGGCATACCAGTATCTGATGCGAGGTATGGGCGCATAATGGAGAGAATCTCGCTCCTCTCCCGCTCCGACAGAAACCTGATGCTGACAATAGCGGCCAGAATCAGTATGAGAGAGGAGCCTGGCAGTGGCAGAGGCGACTCTGAAGAGAGCTGACAGATTTGAGTTAACCAGATATTTACAGGCATGATTTTCTTACCGCTCTGCATATTATCATCGACGCTTATACTTGTGGTATTCAAGCTACTCGAGAGGTTCAGGATAAACATCGTAACCGCAATAGTTATCAACTACTTTACTGCGGCAACACTTGGATATCTGGCCGGTGACAGATCAACATTCGCTCCGCTGGCAGCCGACTGGGTTATTATGGCTCTTCTTATAGGTTTTTTCTTTGTATTCATGTTCTATGTAATAGCCTACTCGACTCGGGTGGCGGGCATAACCGTCACATCTCTTACCACAAAGCTGTCGGTGGCAATTCCGGTTCTCTTCAGCATAATAAGGTTCAGTGAAGAGGTTACATTCCTGAAGGTTTCCGGCATGGTGCTGGCCCTTGCTGCTATTGCTATGATAGTCTACAGGCCTCAGGATAAGAGAGCAGGTGTTGTGGCAATGGTTATCCTGCCCATGGTACTCTTCTTCGGAGCCGGTTTTATTGACTCAATGATCAAGTATGCCCAGGAGATGTATGTTACCGAAAGAGACACCCTTCACTTTCCGACCTTTACCTTTATGGTGGCCTCGGTAATAAGCCTTCTGGTGAGAGTTACGAGGGGGGGCAGTAAGAGCGATGCACGCTGGTATCACATTATTGGCGGCGGGATGGCTCTGGGCATGGTAAACTTCGGCTCTCTCTACTTTATGGTTATGGCACTTGAGTCAGGTTTTCTGGACAGCTCGGTGGTGTTTGGGATCAACCACATAGGAATTGTGTTGCTTTCGGCATTTATAGGGGCCGTGATATTCTCTGAGCGACTCTCTATCCTGAACAGGAGTGGTATAGCGGTAGCGGTAATAGCAATAACAGCGCTACTTTATGCCTGAAGATTACAGATACAGAACTATTGAGAGTCCCGGCAAGGGTCTCTTCCGCGACAGGGGGTCACGGTTTGTAGCCCTGGCATCGCCTCTCTGTACGGCAGCTGAGATGAAAGAGCTGCTCGAAAAACTCAGGTCTGAGCATGGTGGTGCCAGACATTTCTGTTATGCCTATGTACTTGGTCATGACCATAGCGAGTGGCGGGCAAACGATGACGGAGAACCCTCCGGTACTGCCGGCAAGCCCATACTGGGCCAGATCAACTCAAACCGGCTTACCAATATAGCCATTGTTGTAGTAAGGTATTTTGGAGGAACCCTTCTAGGCGCAGGCGGATTAATAAATGCATACAGGGCAGCAGCCGCAGATGCAATAGGCAACAGCAAAATAGTAGAAAGAAGAGTTCATACAGGGGTAACGGTCAGGTTCCCCTACGGCGCCACCAATGATGTAATGCGAGTGATGAATGAGTGCGAAGCCGTTCAAAAGCAGAGCCTTTACCGTGAAGATTGTGTAATAGAGGTGTCACTACCCCTCTCGATGAAAGAGTCCTTTACCCAAAGGCTGACCAGAATCAAAGATGTCTCAATAACTGAAGGGGAATAGTTTTTATATAGTTTTCAACAACTATAGCCTGCAAGGCTATTCTGTGTTATTTTTGAGCGGTAATAGATATGATACCTGTTTCAGTTATTTTTTATATGCCTTAAGAGAAGAAGTATGTTAACCACAAAACTAAAGAGTTATGAAAAAACGAAGTTTGGTCTCGATCGATGACCTCAGCACCGATGAGATCATCAAGATTCTCGATATGGCCAAAAAGTTTGAAAAAGAGCCGACACAAAACCTCCTTAACGGAAAAGTTGTTTCGACTCTTTTTTTTGAACCCTCTACCCGCACCAGGCTCAGCTTCGAGAGTGCTGTAAGCAGGCTTGGGGGTAAGATAATAGGATTCACTGATGCCTCAAGTTCGAGTGTAACCAAGGGAGAGACCCTTAACGACACAATAAGGACTGTTAACAGCTACTGTGATATTATAGTTATGAGGCATCCCATTGAGGGAAGTGCCCGCTATGCAAGCGAAGTTGCCGATGTGCCTGTCATCAATGCAGGCGACGGAGCCAACCAGCACCCCACACAGACACTGCTAGACCTATACTCTATCAGGAAAACCCAGGGCACTCTCGACAACCTCTCTGTCGCCATGGTCGGAGACCTGAAGTATGGCCGAACCGTGCATTCACTGATGATGGCTATGGCCAGGTGGAACACAACCTTCCACTTTATTTCACCCGAAGAGCTTGGCATGCCGCCCGAATACAAACTCTATCTTGACAATCTCGACCTCACCTACTACGAACATACCGACCTTAATGAGGTCTCAGGCAAGGCTGACATCATATACATGACAAGGGTTCAGAAGGAGCGCTTCTCAGACCCCATGGAGTATGAAAAGGTAAAGAATGCCTATGTGCTGCGCAGATCTATGCTCGGTAGCTGCAGGGAAAACATGAGGATTCTACACCCCCTGCCAAGAGTAAATGAGATACACTACGATGTAGACAGCGATCCGAGGGCCTACTACTTCGAACAGGCACTCAACGGTGTCTACACCAGGCAGGGAATACTCTGCTTCCTGCTTGGTGCCAGCAACTAACACCTGCTAGAAAAGGGTGTCATCATAAACAGAGTTATACTCATGAACCGAACATGAAAATTTTAAATCGATGAAAAAAGGCAAACAGCTAAGTGTTAGCGCAATAAGAAACGGAACCGTAATTGACCATATCCCATCAGGAAACCTCTTCAAGGTAATCCTGATACTGGGGCTCGATCGTATTGACAACCAGATAACCTTCGGAACTAATCTCGAAAGCGACAGACTGGGATCAAAGGCTATTATCAAAATTGCAGACAGGTTTTTTGAAGAGGAGGATATCAACAGGATAGCCCTTGTCGCACCTGAGGCCAAGCTAAATATTATAAGAGATTACGATGTTGTTGAAAAGCATGTGGTCACCGTGCCGAAATCTATTAAGGCTATTGCCAAATGCTTCAATCCTAAGTGCATAACAAACCACGAAAATGTGCTGACAAGATTCTCAGTGACCAACAGCTCTCCTGTGGCCTTAAAATGCCACTACTGTGAGAAGATCACCGACGAGGAACATCTTACGATAATATAGAGCGCCTCATATTGAGTGTAGTAGGTTGTAACAGGAGCCGGGAGTGAACCACCCCGGACAGCATTGCTTTTACTGTCGCCTGAGAGAAATCTTTATCACCAACTCCATCCGGGCTGCAGCCGGGGTGCTACCTGAGTCTCTCATACGATCTTATCAGAAGCTCGTCTCTTAATATGCCCCTGAAAGCCAAATATGTAAGCACAGCCGCTACAGGTGGAAATACAACCTTAATGCTGAAAACCACGGTTGCATCATAGGCGGTTGAGACATAAAAGATATAGTAGGCCACCAGAATGGTGAGACCGATAAGCAGCAGAAGAGACATGACCGCCGCCCGGAGCTGCAGCTTCCTGAACTTGTAGAGCAGCAGGGTGACAAAAAGAAGAATCGGAACTATTATGAGCAGCAGGGTCAGAGGGAGCAGGTGTTCCGCCCTCCCGGCCGCCGATCCCACCATTTCAAACAGTCCGTTATATCGCATCTCCAGGACATTTCCATCTTCCGTTACAAATGAGACTATCTTTCCGTACAACAGCAGTGTTGTAAGCATTACCGAAAGTGATAAATAGAGACTCTGTATACGCTGTATCATAGATAGAGAACTGTTTTGTGGTTCCTCCAAATTTAAAACCTTTTTCTCACATTCTGATAGTCCAGATAGTAGAGAATCTTAAGTGATAGGCTGTTGAGTGCCGGCGACTCGAGCACCGAGCCAAGATTGTCAAAATAGCCTCTCACTATTTCCGGGCCACCCGAATAGATGGCATTTTTCCAAACAACTGTCATCTCGCTTCCCGGCGCAAACCGCCATGTATAGACCATATCAATATTGAAAGCATTGTAGTTGTAGTCGGCTATCCCGCCCCACTCTCCGGGATCCAGGCGACCGCGGTCATTCAGGAAATAGAAGTCGCCGTCATAATCGGCCTTCGACCAGTAGTGCCTCAGTCTGAATGTGATATATGAGTCGGCGGTAAAGATATATTCGGAGTTGATTGTTGTGGTGAATGACCTGTTGAGCCTCTTCCCAAAGACAATGTTGTCCTCTTCAGGAATATATCCAACAAACCCTATATCGTTCATGTTTTCATCGAGTGCAAGGTCTAGCCCCACCTCCATCCGGGATGAGAGGTCAAGGCGCTGCTGTACTGCAAGAGACCAGGAGCGCTGGTCATATTCAGACCATCTTTTCATGGCAGAACCCTTAAAATCGAAATAGTACCGCTTGCTTCTGTCGGTATCGAACCAGATGCTCATATTGGCTTCACGGGGTGTATGATAGAATCGACCCGGAATTCTGGGTTCATAGTAGTCATCCTCTCCTCCCGGCTTGTAGTTGCCCCTGAGAGTGAACATCCAGTAGTTGCTGAATATGATCATTGAACTGATATCGACCGATGACCCGGTGAAGACCCTGGGATTGTAGAGCTGATTGTAGTTGAAAGAGACAGAGTTTCTGGTAGAGTAGATAAGCCAGAAAGGCTGATGGGTGTTGTAGGCAACACTAATGCTCTGGTTAAACTCATTATTCCGTCTCAGGAATCCCATATCATTGGGGTCGAATGTGTCCGACAAGCCCCTTATACCATACTCAACCCTGAATGCGCCCCCTGTCTTGCCACCTGACAGGTTATATCGGTGACCATATAAGTTTGGAGAGTCAGCATGATACTTCTGGCTTATGGCTGCCATACCCGATACTGAGTAGAGCCTGCTGTTGTTACGCAGGGTAAAATCGGTCGCGGTCACATTCGCGGTGTAGGAGAGATAATCATGACGGCCGCTGCGCCACACATTGGTGTTTGCAAGGCTCACATACGAGCTGTTTCTCATGCTCTGGTCAAGTACCAGCATATTATAGTTGGTGAACGGCTCTGTCAGATGCTCTCTGGTGCTGCCACTCATCTTATCTTCTATCTCGGCATACATAGGCCTTGTCATGGCGTTAAAAACACCAACACCAAGACCGTTACGAAACCGCCCCGACAGTTTGGTTGCATTTATCATAGAGCTCTCCTGCGGATTCGATACCATCCTCTCACCCTCATCGACCTCGCTGTAGGCCATGGTGTATCCGGCAGGCCGGTCGCCTATACGCCTTGAATAGAAGATATCGCCACGGGAGAAGAGCTCTGTCCCCTCCATAAAGAAGGGCCGCCTCTCGTTGTATCTCACCTCGTAGGGCGATAGGTTGAGAATCTGGTCGTCAGACTGCACCTGTCCGAAATCGGGAATCAGAGTGGCATCGAGGGTAAAGCTCTCACTCACCCCATACTTGATATCCATGCCGCCACTGTAGGTAGCACCGGCCTGACCGCCACTGCTGTTTTCTATATAACCGGAAAGGTATGGCACCAGACTAAGCCTGACAGGAGGCACGAGATTGGTAAGCCCCCTCAGCTCTCCCAGATGGTTAAAAGAGGTACCCACCTCCCTGTCAACATAGCTCCACGACGACTCTTCGCGGTATCTCCTTATTTCACGCCAGAAATTTATACCCCACACCTGATCCTCAAGGCGCGGAAACCTAAGCGCCGAGAAAGGAATCTTAAGCTCTGCAATCCAGCCCTCATCGGTAATATTCACACTGCTCTCCCAAACAGCATCCCAGCTTCTGTCACCACCACCCCATGACCTTGAAGACCCGGGTGTGATCTTCATATCAGACTGCACGCCAGACGCCGATATCTTAAAAGTCTCACCATTAATAGCATCATTAAAAGTGCTTATCTCCACTGAAAACATGTCAGCATTCAGTGTGTTATCAGAGTCACGCCGCCCGAGGTTGGTAAAGATGCTGTCGGGACTTGGGTCGTACATCATGGCAGCTATATAGATAGCCTCATTATCGTAGAGAACCCTGACCTCAGTACGGAAAGAGGCAGGCCTTCCGCTAAATGGAGAGTATTGAATAAAGTTGGTAGCTACCGGAGCCTTTTTCCAAACCTCATCGTCGAGGTTTCCGTCTATTACCGGAGGAACCGGCGTCCTTACCGCCACAAGACCTCTTCTTTCAAATGTCAGCTCCTCCGGATCTGAGCCGTAAGAGAAGAGAGAGAGAGATGCCAGAAGAGTGAACAGTAGAGTGACGCGACAGCACATATATTTCAGGTTTATCAATTATATTTTTATGCAGCAGAGATGCTAACAGAAACGCATCCTGCCAAACAGTCGGCAAAAATACCCTTTTTCATATCCATCATTTTATGACTTCTCTGTTAACGCCATGTTATTAACAAGGTTTAACCTAAGCGGCTTGATTGCTGTCTATCAGCCTTATGAGCAGTTATGGCCATAATTTGGCCCATTAACCGGCAGCCACACTATCTTCTGTAATACCGATTTTTATAGATATGTTTGTCTGCGCAGCAGGCGGCGCAAACATTATGTGGCTTCATATATAAGAGTCCGGCAGTCAAACAAAAGAGACCCTTTAAAGGTTTACTGCTTAGGAAGATTGAGCGTCAGCGCTATCTGCATTCAAGCCGCAGAGCAGTAATTCAGATCTGATTAACCATAACAT
>SLNP01000118.1 GCA_007132995.1 Bacteroidales bacterium
AACTCGTAGGCCTCTGCCTCTGTTCCTGTCATATATTTTATCTCCATTATATTGGGGCTGGCGGTGTGTCTGATTATTTTGCTTGTGGCTGAAAGCTTCTTGTTAATTATGGTGTCAATGCCTGTCGCTTCGGCAAGGCTTATATACTCCATGTTTTCAACCTCTGCAATGGTTTTCTTGACACCGAGCTTTTTTGCCAGCAGACAGGAGAGTATGTTGGTCTCTGAGTTGCCCGTTACAGCAATAAATGCATCCATCTTCTGGATACCCTCCTCCTGCAACAGCTCAAAATCCCGTCCATCTCCATTTATTACAAGAGTGCTCTCAAGCAGGTCTGCCAGCGTCTGACACTTGGCCATCTCAATATCTATCAGCTTCACATCACTCTGTCTCTGCATGGTGTATGCAACATGCTTGCCTATTCTGCTGCCTCCAAGTATCATCAGGCGCCTGGTCTCGAAGTTCTCTTTTCCTGAAAACTTCATCATATCATCTATACCCTCTCTTGTGCATATCACAAATACCAGGTCACCCTTTTGAAACTGCTCACTGCCACGGGGTATTATGGTCTTCTCATCCCTCTTGATCGCTACCGCCCTGTAGTGCATCATCTCATAGCTCTCAGCTATCTCTCTTAGGGTTCTGTTCAGTATGGGAGCATTCTCTTCAAGCTTCTGCACAAACAGCATCAGTTTGCCATCAGAAAACTCCATATACTCGGTGGTTCCTGTCGATTGCAACAGTGTTGTTATCTCTTTGGCAGCTATCATTTCAGGATCTATCAGGTGATCTATACCGAGGGCCTGAAAGAAGTCCCATACACCGTCTGCAGTAAACTCAACATTGTCTATCCTTGCAAAGGTCTTTTTGGCACCAAGGCGCTTTGCCAGTATGGCAGATGTTATGTTGGTGTCTTCAGACATGGTTACCGCCACAAAGAGATCACACCTTTTGCCGATTGCATCACTGAGAACACGGGGCGATGTTGCCAGTCCCTGTAAGGTCATTACATCGAGAGTTGAGTCTATATATTTAAGTCTCGATTCATCTACATCTATAATGATAATATCGTGATTATCAGCTACAAGCATTCTGGCAAGATAACTGCCCACTTCGCCCGCACCTGCTATTACTATTTTCATCTGTACTCTCTTTTATTAAGTCTCAAATTAATATCTTATTTACCGTATTTTCAATAGCTTCTCTCATTTTCTGAACAGTGTCAGGAAAGAGGCACCCGGTAATCTCTTTATCCAGGCTCCGTCTCTCTCAACAATGTGCAGTGCGCCATTTTCTGCCGATGCCTCTCTGTAAAACATGCTCCGGGGAGGCCTGCCTGACTTGCCTGCAACAATGATACAGCTCAGACATATATCTGTGTCGGTGCGTGTAACCGGCCTGTGAGGCAGAAGCAGAATGTCTGGTGATATACTATAATGATAAAGTAATCCTTCCTGACGGCTGTCTATCACTATCTCTTTACCGTTATGATGTACAGTTATGATACCGGTATCTGAAGAGAGAAGCACCGGGTTAAGCCGAAGAAGCGAAATGTGCCTTGATATTGGGTTGTTGGTGTCGTGCCCGGCCAGTGATACCCCGACATCACCATCCGTACCCGCTCCGGTGAACAAATAGAGCCTCTTCCCGGACCTTATAGCGGGAAGTGGCGGCTCACCCACTATATTATAGACCAGTACCTCTGATGTTACAGCGGTTGTGATATGATGAACTGTCTGTGAGGCTGTGAAGAGGAGTACCGCCACAAGCGGTAATACCAGGCTCTTGCGCTTCATTACCAGTAATGTGTAAAGAAAGGCCCAGTTGAGAAAAAGAAGGGTTACCATCTCTGCTCCGGTAATAAGAAACCCGCCTCCGGCAGCACCAGGAAGCTCTGATATCGCACCTGCTGCACCTTTTGCCAGATGCAGGAGTAGATTGAGAACTGCTGCGACTGCCTCTGGCAAAAAAGGGAGTGGAGAGATTACTATAAGAAGAGCTGCCAGAATAATTATCAGTGAGGCCAGGGGTATGATGATTATGTTTGCAGGAAGGAACCATATAGGGAACCGGCCAAATGCATTGAGGGTGAAGGGTAGTGTGCCGAGCTGTGCCAAAACCGATACAACTGCTATTTGAGAAACCCTGTCAATGGCGGTGATGCCTGTCTTTACAACCCTGTTGGCCCGGTAGAAAAAGCCCGAAATAAATAGTACCGCCGAAAATGAGAGCTGAAAGCTTAGCTGTGTCAGATCAGATGGTTTGAAAATCAACATAAAAAAAGCGGCGGCCAATATCGAGTTGAGACTGTTTACCGGCCTCTTGAGAAGCCTGCCGGTGTGGAGGAATGTAAACATAAGGGAGGCTCTCTCTACTGATGGGGGCAGACCTGTAATAAAGGCAAAAGACCAGAGCACCACAACCGAAACAATAACCCGAAGCACCATAAGCCGTCCCTTAAGGAAGAACAATATGGCAAATACGAACATGCTGATCACCCCTGCATGCAGACCGGAAACAGCCATTATATGGATTACACCGGCAGTCGCAAAGGCCTCCCTGGTATCACTCTCTACCAGATCTCTTCTCCCTAGTGTTAGTGCCGAGAGAAGCTCAATATTACCCTGCTCTATACCTGCTTTCTCATATATGTGGTATATGCGTCTTCCGGTTATCAGTGCACGCTCTCTTATATCTCTCTTAACACCTGAAGTATGCTCCAATAGCGCCTGATCACGGCTGAAGGCGTAGTATCTAATGCCTCTTTTAAGCATGAATGACTGGTAATCAAATTCATATGGATTGCCGCGATTGGTTATTTCCATAGGATTCATTCTGACCGCTATAATGTCTCCCGGCAACATGCTCTGTGCATCAGCACTATCATTAAAGGTGTGGTAAACGATAATTCCGGCCGGCCTGTTGACAGTAGTGCTGTCAGATTTGATCACAGCCAGTATCTCCGCTGTAAGAGCATATGATCTGCTTCTCTTTTCGGGAAACTTTTTTAGCCTGCATATGTATATGGCTTCGCTGAGATCGTACTCTTCGGCCTGCCTCATCTCAGCTCTTATCAGAATATACCCCCCGGAGAGCATGAGAAGCGATACAGCAACTCCGAAAAAGGGGTCGGGTGAAACCCTCCTGACAAACAGCCTTACAGCCATGAAGAGGAGTGAGAGTGCGGCAATGACAAATATAGGGGCCAGAGGAACTCCGTCTGAACAGAGTCCTGCCGTTATACCAAGAGATAGTGGTAGCAAAAGCCTTATAAAAGGTATCTCTCTGGGTATGGCCATAAGGAGATCGTTTCTATAAAAATAGAACTTTTTTGCAAATGTAAAGATGTTGTGTGGCTATATTATATAGGAGCTATACGGAAAGCGGCCGGTGCTCTGCCGGGAACTGTTCATACATGATAGATGGGTGGTGTAATGGGATGTCATCTGATGCCATAATAGGACAGAGCAGGGCGGGGCACTATCGCTGTTTCGCGGTTCTACCTGCCACCGGCTAATGCTGTTTTATAGCCCACATCAAACCTGCCTTTGCCTATTTCGTTGAGGCGCCTTTTTATAAGCTTCTTTCTAAGGCTGCCCAGCCTGTCGGTGAAAAGAATGCCATCTATGTGGTCATACTCATGCTGTATAACCCGTGCAATAAAACCGGTGTAGCGCTCTTTATGGTGATTCCAGTGCTGGTCGTACCATGATATCTCTATTTCATCTTCTCTTCTCACTTCCTCTCTTATGTTGGGAATGCTGAGGCAGCCCTCTGACATAAGCTCAATATCTCCGCTGCGCTCCGATATCTCGGCATTAATAAAGACCTTTTTGAAGTCTTTCAAACCGGGCTCCTCGTCTGCAAGTGGTGTGCCGTCTATAATGAAGAGGCGCACAGGTATACCAACCTGCGGTGCAGCAAGCCCTACCCCCTCGGCATTATACATTGTTTCGAACATATCGGCTATAAGCTTGTCGAGACCTGGATAATCTTTTCCGATCGGAGCAGCTTTCTCTCTGAGCACCGGATTGCCTATGACCGCAATGGGTAAAATCATCTCACTACCTTATTCGTTAGATAAACTCTCCATGTATGACTGCAGTATAAGAGAGGCACTTACCCTGTCTGTCAGCCCCTTGTCCTCTCTTCTGCTCTTTTTCTTAACCCCACCCTCAATAATTGCCCTTCTTGCAATGCCGGATGTAAATCGCTCATCGTACAGAAATACCGGGACCTCAGGCATAATTTTCTTTAATCTGTTGAGAAAGGGCTCAATATATTTGACAGCGTCACTGGGCGTATTGTTCATTTTTTTCGGATACCCCACCACAAGTCTCTCTATACCCTCGCTGATATGATACTCTGTTATAAAGGCTTCAAGCTGATGCGTAGGCACAGTGGCAACAGGCGATGCTATTATCTTATCCCTGTCGGTTGATGCAATGCCACATCTGCGCCTTCCGTAATCAATGGCAACTATTCGGCCCATATGAATTATTAATCTATTGTATCAAAAGGAGGTAACTGCATGGAACCGGTAACCGTTCCTGCACTCCCTGCGCGACGACAAAGGTAAAAAAAAAGGGAGCTTCCATCACGGAAGCTCCCTTTATAATACAGCGTAATTTCTCTTAATACTGCATATCCGCATACCTTTTGTATGACTGATACCTCCACCTGGCATTCTCCTCTGCGGCTGCGAATAGCTCTTTTGCCTGCTCGGGGAAAGAACCTATCAGTGTTGTGTACCTTACCTCTGAATGGAGGAAGTCCTGGAATTTACTCCATTCAGGCTCTTTGGAGTCAAGCTGGAAGGGATTCTTGCCCTCTGCTTCCAGAAGCGGGTCGTACCTGAAGAGGTGCCAGTAACCGGACTCTACTGCAGCCTTCCCCTGCGCAAGTGTCTTGCCCATGCCTTTTCTGAGGCCATGAGCTATACATGGAGAATAGGCAATTATTATTGATGGTCCGGGATAGGCCTCTGCCTCTTTCATGGCCTTGAAAAACTGTGACTGACTGGCACCTATTGCAACCTGAGCTACATAGACATAGCCATAAGTCATGGCCATAAGACCAAGATCTTTCTTCCTGGTCTTCTTACCGGAAGCAGCAAATTTGGCTACCGCACCTACGGGTGTTGACTTGGACGCCTGGCCTCCTGTATTTGAGTAGACCTCTGTGTCGAGAACCAGAATGTTTACATCATCGCCGGCGGCTATGACATGATCAAGCCCACCAAAGCCTATATCATAAGCCCAACCATCACCACCAAATATCCAGTAAGACTTCTTGACCAGGTAATCTTTAAGGGCAATAATTTCGGCCGCCTGAGAAGAACTCTCTTTAAGGCAGACATCGACCACCTTCTCTGATGCAGCCACCGATTTAACAGCATCGTTCCTGACTGAAAGCCACTCCTCAAAAGCAGATTTGGTAGCCTCACTGCCGTTACCATTGGAGAGATACTCATTCATGAGCCTTGCGATCCTGTCCCTTAGCTGATTGGCTCCGGCAGCAATGCCAAAACCATACTCGGCATTATCCTCGAAAAGTGAATTGGCCCATGCCGGACCCTGACCTTTCGGATTTACTGTGTAAGGGGTGGCAGGTGCCGAACCTCCATATATTGAGGAACAACCTGTGGCGTTCGATACTATCATCCTGTCACCGTAAAGCTGGGTAATAGCCTTGATGTAAGGTGTCTCACCGCAACCAGCACAAGCACCCGAGAACTCAAACAGTGGCTGGGCAAACTGACTGTTTTTTACATTAGAGTACTTGTTTACAGCACTCTCTTTGTAGCCAACCTTCTCATGCATATAGATCCAGCGCTCCTCTTCTGCAATTTGAGACTCAAATAGCTTGAATTCAAGGGCCTTGGTCTTGGAGGGACATACATCAATACAGTTGCCGCAACCTGTACAGTCGTACAACGAAAGCTGTATCCTGAACTGGAACTCCTTGGTTCCTCCTATACCCTTGATTGTCTGAGTACCCTCAGGCGCTGCAGCAACCTCTTCGTCTGTGAGGAGGAATGGCCTGATGGCAGCATGCGGACATACATAGGCACACTGGTTACACTGGATACAGTTTTCTGCAATCCACTCTGGTACATGAACGGCAATGGCACGCTTTTCATAAGCAGTGGTGCCTGCGGGGAAAGTCCCATCTTCACGACCTACAAATGCGCTTACCGGTAGCGAGTCGCCCTTCTGGGCATTTATGGGCTCGACGATATCACGAATGAAAGCAGGAATGTCACGATTGTCTTTATCCTCTTTTATCTCTATAGAGGCCCACTCTTCGGGAACAGGCACCTCAACTACATCACCACCCCGGTCAATGGCGTCGTGATTCATCTTGACGATATCTTCACCCTTCCTGCCGTAGGTGTCAGTAACCGTCTTCTTCATCTGCTTAACTGACTCGGCGTAAGGAATAACTTCCGATACCTTGAAGAAGGCGGACTGCATAATGGTGTTGGTACGGTTACCCAGTCCCAACTCTTCAGCTATCTCTGTTGCATTGATTATGTAGAACTTTATCTTGTTGTCTGCAAGATATTTTTTCATGTGATCGGGCAGCCTCTTTTTTGTCTCTTCAGCATCCCATAGTGAGTTCAGCAGGAATGTTCCCTTGCGCTGCAAACCCTTGAGCATATCGTACTTGGTGAGGTACGCGGGTACATGGCAGGCTACAAAATCGGGGGTGTTTACAAGATAGGGTGACCTTATCGGGTTGTCACCAAACCTGAGATGAGATACGGTGATGCCTCCCGATTTTTTCGAGTCGTATGAGAAGTAGGCCTGACAATACTTGTCGGTAGTCTCTCCAATAATCTTAATAGAGTTCTTGTTGGCGCCCACTGTGCCATCCGATCCAAGACCGTAGAACTTTGCCGAGTATGTACCGGTACAGCAGACATTAACTTCGGGCAGTAAGGGTAGCGACTGGAATGTCACATCATCAACGATACCGACGGAAAACTGATTCTTGGGCTCACTCATTGCCATGTTGTCATAGACAGACATTATCATGGCAGGGGTGGTGTCTTTCGAGCTAAGGCCGTACCTTCCACCTACTATAAGAGGTTTGCGGTCATTATGGTAGAACACCTCGCATACATCAAGATAGAGAGGCTCACCATGAGCTCCGGGCTCTTTGGTTCTGTCAAGAACTGTTATCCTTTTTACTGTGTCGGGAAGAACATCGAGTAGATACTTCGGTGAGAAGGGGCGATAGAGGTGTACAGAAATAAGACCTACCTTTTCACCCTTTTTGTCTGTCATGTAATCGATGGTCTCCTTTATGGTGTCGGTTATAGACCCCATCGCAATAATTATGTTCTCAGCATCAGGAGCGCCATAATAGGTGAATGGCTTGTACTCTCTTCCGGTGAGTCTGGATATCTCATCCATATAGTTTGCTACTGTGTCAGCCAGGGGCTGATAGTAGACATTAGAGGCCTCTTTGGCCTGGAAAAAGATATCAGGATTCTGAGCAGTACCTCTGGTTACAGGCCTTTCAGGATTAAGCGAATTGTTCCTGAATTGGGTCAGAGCATCCCAGTCAACCAGCTTCCTCATGTCTTCAATGTCTATTGCCTCAACTTTTTGAACCTCTGCAGAGGTGCGGAAGCCATCAAAAAAGTGAAGGAATGGTATTCTGGACTTAATAGAGGCCAGATGAGCTACTCCGGCAAGATCCATAACCTCCTGAACGCTTCCGGTTGCAAGAAGCCCGAAACCGGTCTGCCTTGTGGCATATACATCACTGTGATCACCAAATATCGACAGGGCGTGTGCCGCAACAGTCCTTGCACTTACATGGAATACCGCAGGCAGAAGCTCTCCTGCCATCTTGTACATATTGGGTATCATCAGGAGCAGCCCCTGGCTGGCAGTAAATGTGCTGGATAGTGCACCGCCCTGCAGAGCACCATGAACAGCACCGGCAGCGCCAGCTTCCGACTGCATCTCAATTACCCTGACCTCTTCATTAAACAGGTTTTTTCTTCCGTTGGCCGACCATTCATCTATCAGTTCGGCCATTGTTGATGATGGCGTAATCGGGTATATACAGGCAACCTCACTGAACATGTAGGCTATGTGGGATGCCGCCTCATTACCGTCAATTACAAGGAATTTTTTTTCTTTCATGCGAAATATATTTTAGTTACTGTACTTATTGGTTACTGTTTCAGATAAACTCTCCGATCTCAATATAATGCCAGGTATCGGTGGAATGCCTTACTGACAGAGGGGGCACCTGAATTATTTCTCAGGCGCCGTTCATCGAGATAAGAAACTCCTCATTTGACCTTGTCTGCATGATACGGTCGCGCAGAAACTCCATTGCCTCAACAGAATTCATGTCGGCAAGGTAGTTTCTTAATACCCATATCTTGTTCATAACGGCCTTGTCGAGAAGAAGATCTTCTCTCCTTGTGCTCGATGCCGGAATATCTATAGAGGGGAATATCCTTCTGTTGGATAGCTTCCTGTCGAGCTGAAGCTCCATATTACCGGTTCCCTTAAACTCTTCGAATATGACATCATCCATTTTTGAACCGGTCTCGGTGAGCGCGGTTGCAAGAATGGTGAGAGAGCCACCGTTCTCAATGTTTCTTGCCGCACCGAAGAACCTTTTTGGCTTGTGAAGTGCATTGGAGTCAACACCCCCTGAAAGCACCTTGCCGGATGCCGGTGCTATTGTATTGAACGCCCTGGCCAGCCTGGTAATAGAGTCAAGCAGAATAACAACATCATGTCCGCACTCAACAAGCCTCTTGGCCTTCTCAAGAACTATGTTGGCAACCCTGACATGCCTTTCGGCAGGCTCATCGAAGGTAGAGGCAATAACTTCGGCTTTAACATTACGAGCCATGTCTGTGACCTCTTCCGGCCTCTCGTCAATGAGAAGTATCATAAGATACGCTTCGGGATGATGCCTTGCAATAGCATTGGCTATCTCCTGAAGTAAAACTGTTTTTCCTGTCTTGGGTTGCGCCACAATGAGACCCCTTTGCCCCTTACCTATGGGAGAAAAGAGATCGACTATCCTTACCGAAAGCGAACCCTCGCCTTCGGAACAGAGAGCGAACTTCTGGTCGGGAAAGAGGGGCGTGAGAAAGTCAAAGGGCACCCTGTCTCTGATAAAGTCAGGGGTTCTGCCATTGATCTCCTCGATCCTTATAAGCGGGAAGTACTTCTCACCCTCCTTGGGAGGCCGGATGGTTCCTCTTATAGAGTCTCCGGTCTTAAGCCCGAAGTGTTTAATCTGCGACTGCGATACATAGATGTCGTCCGGTGAGTTGAGGTAGTTGTAGTCGGGCGAGCGTAGAAACCCATAGCCGTCGGGCATTATCTCCAGTACTCCTGTGTTGGTAACCAAACCCTCAAAGCTGAAGGGCTTCTCATTGGGCTTCTCATTGGGCTTCTCATTGGGCTTCTCATTGCCTGAGCGCTCTTCCTGCGTCAGCTCCTTACCCTTATGTCCTCTGTTATCTGATGATGAACTATCACTATCCTTCGGCTGCGGTGCAGCTTCCGCTTTGGCGCTATCTGATGAGGCCCTTTTACTCTCGCCCCCGGACCTCTCCGTGGAGCTAATTCCAGACCTCTCTTTCGCTCTGCTCTCATTTTCAGAAGCTACTTCCTTCCTCTCTCTTGAAGTGGCTGCATCTGTCTGTGCTGACTCGTCCCTTGAGGAGGTTCTGGGCCTTCTTCCCTTCCGCTGCGACTCAGCATCACCCCCCTTATCCCTTTTGGAATCTGAGCCAGCCGATACAGCCCTCTTCTCTACCGGGCTTTTAGCCTCAGAGTGAGGTTTTCCGGCCGCAGACACTTCCGAAGGGGCTGGCGCACTCTTTTGCGCCTTTTCAGGTTTGCTCTCTCTATCTGGTCTCTGCTTATCCTGTTGCTTTTTTTCTTTGTCTCTTAGCTCTTTCTCCTGCAGCTGCTTTAATTGCTGCACAGCTATCTGTTCCTTAAGTTTCTGCTCTTCAGGTGAGACCTCTTTGGCGCGAGGCTCTTTTCTTCTTAACTGCCTCCTCTCCTGCATATCTTTTTTGCCTCTGCTCTCTTTGGCAGGCTCAGAGTCCTGTGCCTTTTCACTTTTTCCCCTCCTGGTTGGTGATCCCTTGTTTTCGGAAACTTTTATTGCCTGCTGGTCAAGTATCTTATATATAAGATCTTGTTTCTTAAGAACTTCAGATCTTTTGATTCCCAGACCTTTAGCTATATCCCTTAATTCAGGAACCAGCTTTCTGCTCAATTCTAGAATGTCGTACATAAGTATTATTCTCTGTTATGGATTTTTTTGGTTTTTTGAGTACCCGGAACATAGCAGCCTCTCAGATAATAAGGCTACATAAACAGGTTGTTGGTCATATTAGTCCCGGAAAATCGTTGCAATTATAAGAAAAAAAGAGAACAAAAAACAGGACCGGAATGATTAATGCCTCTTTTTAACGGGCTGTTATTAAAAGTTGGGGGCCTGTCTTACGGTGGGTTCGTTCCCGCCGACACAAAAGTAAATAAAAAACAGCGGAAAAAAAAGAAAAAATGGCTCCCCGTTTGTTATCACAGAAAAAAAGTATTAAAATTGTATGTAGTAACTGTGTGATCGGGACATTTAACCCCCGCTTAATAACCAAACCAAACCAAATAACCGGCCTTTATGAGGCAGCTCAAAATCACCAAACAGGTTACCGCCAGAGAGGCTCCCTCTCTCGACAAGTACCTTCAGGAGATAGGAAAGGTTGACCTTCTGACTCCCGATGAGGAGGTCGTTCTTGCAGGAAAGATAAGGGAGGGAGACAGGGATGCCTTCTCCAGACTGGTTAGGGCTAACCTGAGATTTGTTGTATCTGTTGCCAAGCAGTACCAGAATCAGGGAATGACACTGCCTGACCTTATTAACGAAGGCAACCTGGGTCTGATGAAGGCGGCGCAGAGGTTCGATGAGACCCGTGGGTTTAAGTTTATCTCATATGCGGTATGGTGGATCAGGCAGTCTATTCTCCAGTCACTGGCTGAACAGTCCCGTATAGTGCGTCTGCCGGTCAACAAAATAGGATCTATTAACAAGATCAATAAAACACTTGCCCGCCTTGAACAACAATATGAAAGGGAGCCTTCAACACTGGAGATAGCCGAACAGCTTGATATGGCCCCGGAAGAGGTGAAAGAGGCTATGAGATCGAATGGACGGGCGGTAAGCATGGATGCTCCCATAAATACGGAAGAGGATAACAATATGTATGATGTGTTGGAAAACTCCAATACAATAAGTCCCGATATGTGTCTGATAAATGAGTCGCTGGCCTATGAAATAGAGAGGGCTTTATCAACGCTATCAGCCCGCGAGGCAAGGGTTCTGAAACTCTATTTCGGAATAGGGATGAAGCACCCCTTTACGCTGGAGGAGATAGGAGAGGAGATCTCTCTGACCCGCGAAAGGGTGAGGCAGATTAAGGAGAAGGCGATTCGAAGAATTCAACTGACCACCCGCTGCTCAATTCTGAAAAGCTATCTGGGATAATTGAAGGAAACCCTATCTTTGCGATCGAAACAATTACTCTCTCCGAGATGAATGTACCCCTGATATCACCTTCGGTGCTCTCGGCAGATTTTGGAAATCTGGCCAGAGATATTGATACTGTTAACAGAAGTGAGGCTGACTGGCTGCATCTGGATGTTATGGATGGGGTTTTTGTGCCAAATATCTCATTTGGTTTCCCGGTGATATCTGCTGTTAAGGGCCACTCAACAAAACCTCTCGATGTGCATCTGATGATATCGGACCCCGACAGATATCTTTCCAGGTTCCGGGATGCAGGAGCCGATATTCTGACAGTACACTATGAGGCCGCAACACATCTTCACCGTACCGTAGATGAGATTAAACGGCTTGGCATGAAGGCTGGAGTATCAATAAATCCGCACACCCCTGTTACGCATCTCTCTGAGATACTGCCTTTCCTCGACCTTGTGCTTGTTATGAGTGTTAACCCGGGCTTTGGAGGGCAGTCGTTCATCTACCCGGCACTTGAAAAGCTGAGATGGCTTCGCCGGCAGGCCGAATCGAACGGTTATCATTACCATATTGAGGTTGACGGGGGTGTCGACCTTGTCACCGCCCCACTTGCGACAGAGGCCGGAGCCTCGGTTCTTGTTGCGGGTTCTGCAATTTTTGGTTCGGAGAACCCGGCGCTGACAATATCTGAGATGAAGAGGTCTTTGAAATAACCCCCGGATTACTCTCTGCCTTTAACGGCCGATACAACATAACTGTACATCTCTTCAATCTGCGAAGGTTTAAACCACTCTATAGAGCTATCTCTTGCCCACCATGTGAGCTGCCTTTTGGCATATCGCCGGGTGTTCCTCTTTATTAGCTCGATGGCCTTGTCACGGCTTGTTGTTTTGTCGAACATCATGAATAGCTCTCTGTAGCCCACAGTCTGAAGCGCATTAAGATGCCTGTGAGGGTAGAGCGCCCTTGCCTCCTGTATAAGCCCCTGCTCTATCATGCGGTCTGTTCGTCTGTTTATTCTCTCATACAGTAGCTCCCTTTCATAGCTTATACCCACCTTTACAATCCTGAATGGGCGGGGGCTCTTTCTCTTGGAAAGAAACGAAGAGTAGGCCCTGCCTGTCGAAGCATATACCTCAAGGGCCCTGATTACACGCCTTGGGTTTTTCAGGTCTGCCCTTGCATAATAGTCCGGGTCGACCTCTTTGAGCTCGGAGGTAAGGCTGCCAAGACCTTCCAGCTTAAGCCTGCTGCTGTAATGGCCTCTTATCTCAGGCTCTATGTCAGGAATGTCATCGATTCCGTCGCAGACTGCGTCAATATAGAGGCCTGAGCCTCCGGTCATTATTGCATATTTATCTTTTCTGAATAGGTTTGGGAGAAGAGCCATTACATCTCTCTCAAAAAGGCTTGCACTGTAGTAGCGATTTATATTCAGAAATCTGACATAGTGGTGCTTCACTTCGCTCATCTGCTCATCTGAGGGTGCTGCAGTGCCGATACGCATCCTCTTGTAGAACTGACGGCTGTCTGCAGAGATTATTTCTGACCCCAGACGCTTTGCGAACTCTATCGATATCTCTGTTTTACCTGATGCTGTCGGACCAACAATAACAATAAGGGTGCCCATGGCGATATTCTACTCTCTTGCCCTGCGAAGAGCCTTTTTAATCGTAATCATCAATGTTGTCTATATTGCTGAAGCCACTCATATCTTCATTGTCGGTGTCAAAGTAGATGCCACTGTCATCATCGTCCTCATCATCAGATATTACAGATCTGGTGCCCCCGCCGACTCTCCCCTTGCCAAATGTGATCTGTTTTGGCGGAGCCCCCCTGGAGTTGGTGCAAACCGGATACTCCCTTCCCTCTACGATATCATCTTCACCTGTGAACTCTATATAGAGAGCCCTGTTGTTGAACATATCAAAAAGGTAAAGCAGTTTCTGATTCTTGTTTATGATTATATCCTCAAGCAGCGTCTCTTCCATTGTAGCGGAGCCAATCCCCATATCGAGAAGGGTAAACTCCTCTTCTTTCTCCCATTTGTTACTGGCAAGAAAGAATGACGCCATCTGAGACTTGTCAAACTCAAGCTCCTCCTGAATGGAGTTATGGAAATCAAGCAAAGTATTGCTCTCCAGAAACTCAAATTCTCTGGAGAAGCTATCATCTTCGTCCGATAACAGAACAAACCTGTATACCATGGTTATAATCAATATCATATGTTCTGCAGATGCCTCTTCAACAGAAGCTATGCCATATCCGGCTATGTGGCTTCAGGCACCTGCACCGCTGCCTGCAATATAACAACTTTTTGAATTGCAAACTCAACCCCTTTTTTTAAGATCAAGAAGGAAGCGGATTGTGTCGAGGTTGTCGCTATAGTCCCATAAATCGGGATTCTGACTCTTTCCGAAAGGGGTGTACCCTCTGCCTGAAACTGCCTGAAGCCTTGATCGGTTTTTTTCTATTGTTTTTTCTATATCACCGCTTTTGATGAACTGGTAGTTGAGTACTGAAACCGGGGGGAAGAGCGAGTCGCTCTCTCTTAATATAAAGAAGTGGTTGTCAGTAAAGGTCTGGCGGCTCATCTTCATAAGGGCACGATTGTAATAATAGTTCTGCATGTAACCTTTGTGACCTGCAATATGAGACTGCCCCGGGAAGGCCTCTGAAAGAGTGCCGGTGTCGTACCCCTCATATAAAAATAGATGTGTGACACTTCTGCACCCCAGTCCAAAATAGCGGAATATATCATTGCCAAGTGCCGCCATCTCTACTTCAGTCTCACCTCCGGTAAGAACTGCCGCACTGGTTCTGTTTCTCCTTATAAGCATAGGTAAACCACCAAAAAGATATGAGAAGTGCCTGGCCGAATTGTCGCTGCCGGTAGCCAGAACAGCGTCGTAACTGCCCGCGTCTCTAATGTTGCCGCCAAATGATATCATGTCACTGAATGAAGGTTCTACGCGACAGAGCATGATGAGAAGCTCGCATGGCAGAAGGGGGTCTTTAGAGGAGCTCTTTATAACCAGCCGATCACCTGAAATAAGAACTGAGAGGGCATCATGGAACCCTACCATTGGTATGTTGCCGGCCATTATGGTCAGGATAGTTGCTGGCGCTCCCTCATATTCCAGATCCGGATACCTGCCGAGCCACTTAAGAAGATTGTCACGGCAAAGAAGCTCAGCCCATGCGGAGAGTGCTGCCCTGACATTTTCCGGGGTAAACCAGCTGTTAATATTATGATATGAGCTTATCACTCTCCTTAACCTTGCAGTTTCAGGATCGCTGACTCCACTCAATGTTTTATTGATGCTCTCTCCCAGAGAGTGAAATGCCTCAACTCTTTGCTCTGTCGAATTAACCACCTGCCATCGTTTTATCGGGCCCCGTTGATGGCAAATGTAAAAAAAACGACCGGATTAGCCGGCCGTTCTTTTTCATTATGAGTTGCAATATACTGCCAGCCCTTAACGGGTGAACTCTATGGGTAATATGAATTGCACCCTTACCTCACGACCTCTCTGCCTTCCCGGTTCCCACACAGGTGAGCTCTCAACAACCCTTACTGCCTCGCTGTCAAGAAGTCTGTGGACGCTTCGTACTACCTCAATATTATTTACGGAGCCATCGCGTTCTATGACGAATTTTATAAAAACGGTTCCCTCAATGCCTCTGCTGAGTGCCTCTTCCGGATAATTGATATTCTCCCCTGCCCACCTGTTGAAATCGTTAAGGTCTCCACCGCGGAATTTTGGCATCTCTTCGACAATAACGAATGCCTCCTCTTCTTCAGTGATGGACTCTTCGCCTCTCTTTATTTCATCGCTTTCGGGAGGGGAGGTCGATATCTCTATAACACCCTCACTGCCTCTCTCTCCGTATCTCTCTATGCCCACCCGGCCTGAGAGCCAGCTGATCGAGGCGACATCTTCAAGTGAAAGCGCCGATGATAATGATATCTCTTTGCCATCTGCAATGTATATCATCTTCTCTCTCTGCTGGTAAAGGTCTGACCCGGAGAGGAACTGACTTACCGGATTTTTATCGTCAAGAGTTTGCATATCTCTCTGATACATGGCGTCAGGGTCATCCTGGCATGCGAATAGCACTATTGCAATAATAATTGCCGGAACTGCCAGTAACAGCTTAAAGCCTGCTGTAGGCTTAGTCTCATTTTTCGTCATCATACTGAATCGTTTTTTAAGGAGTGAAAAGGATGAGAAACAGGAGGCGACTGCTACTTTATCGGCTCCAATTATCTCTCCTTTCTTCCCTTGTTCTCTATCTCGCGCGACATAATCTTCATGATCTCTTCCATCTCACCTACCGAAAGGTCTTTCTCTTTGGCGAAAAAGCTTACCATTTCGTGAAAAGAGTCTGAAAAATAGTTGCTTACAAGATTCTTAATTGTCCTTTTTGAATACTCGCTTTTCGAAATAAGTGGATAGTACTGATGCGACCTGCCATATGACTTATGGCTCACAAACCCCTTCTCCTGTAGTATTCGTGTTATTGTGCTTACAGTGTTATAGGCCGGACGAGGCTCCGGAAACCTCTCAAGAATATCTTTAACAAATCCCTTTTCCAGATCCCAGAGTATCATCATTATTTGCTCTTCTGCCTTTGTGAGCTCTCTCATATCTGTTTACCTCCCTCTTTAATTATCAATACAACAGCAAATATACAACGAAATAATTAGTTATACAGCTATTTTTTTAATTAAGGCGATTTATTCTTCTTACATCATGCCCGGGAGGACTCTGATTCATGGCGAGCCTCTCTCTCTTTCGGGCAATAGCCATGATTCCGGTACAGTAATAATAAGAGATGACCTCTGTGATAACAGCTGTTTAATGCCGTTAGACTATCAGCTGGTTAGCCTGTTATGAACTCTTTTTTTCCCTTTTATTTTGGGAATTGCATCATGTTTGGTAACTTGGTAATCGTAAATAACTGAACTCTATCCCATGTTGCATGCTCTTTGCAGCCTGCAGCAGCTCTTTTTGGGATAGATCAGTGGTGTTCGTTTTTGTGCAACCAGGAAATTGATTAATATGGATAAAGTAGTTATTGAGGAACCCAGAAGAAATGTGCCGGGTATCATATATTATCCTTCGACACGGATGCTTGAGATATTTGGCAGATCGATACCGGAGAATCCGGAGCAGATATTCAGCCGCCTTGACGAGTGGATTACAACTCACTTTCAGCAGGAGAACTCCCTTAAGGTCAAAATATTTCTTGAGTATATAAACAGTGGTTCTTCCAAGTATCTTTTCAGCGTGCTCAGACGGTTCACCGGTTATAAGGTTGAGGGGAAAAGTGTTGAGATGATATGGCTGTACGAGGAGGATGATGAGGCTATGCTAGACCTGGGTGAGCACTATCGTGACTCTGCCGGTATACCGCTTACCATAGAGATGGTTTCCTGAAAACAGATTGGCTGGCAGAGTATATGAAGAGGGGGGATGGCACATGTAGTGAGCCATCCCCCCCCCTTTATCTCTTTATGTATGACAGCATCGACAGTTGCGTCGGCTGTAGCTTCTAGCGCCCCATAACCTTTGAGATAAGGTCAACGGTTCGTGCGGAGTATCCCCACTCATTATCATACCATGCCAGTACTTTTACCATTTTCCCGTTTACCATGGTGCTGAGAGAGTCGAATACAGATGAGGCGGGGTTCTGAATGATATCTACAGATACAATCTCATCTTCCGTGTATTCAAGTATGCCTTTCATAGGCCCGTTGGCTGCCTCTTTCATGGCCCTGTTGATCTCTTCGGCAGAGGCCTCTCTCTTAAGGGTTACAACGAGGTCTACAAGCGAACCTGTGGGGGTGGGAACCCTGACAGAAATGCCGTCAAGACGCCCCTTCAGCTCCGGTATAACAACACCTACAGCTTTAGCGGCACCTGTGGTTGTGGGTATCTGACTTACCGCAGCAGCACGGGCCCTCCTAAGATCTGAATGTGGCAGATCAAGTATTCTCTGGTCGTTGGTGTAGCTGTGTATGGTGGTCATGTAACCAGTCTCTATACCCCAGTTGTCATTGAGTACCTTGGCAACAGGTGCAAGACAGTTGGTCGTGCACGAGGCGTTTGAGACAGCGGTGTGCTCCGGCATTATGGCATCGTCATTGACTCCAAGAACAACGGTGGCATCTATCTCACCCTTTGCAGGAACCGTGAGAATAACCTTTTTGGCACCACGCTTTATATGATCACCATACCCGCCTGAAGGCCCCTCTTTGGAACGGAAAATTCCGGTTGACTCAATAACGACATCGGGAGTTTCAGACCATTCGATGCGGCCGGGTGACCTCTCTGCCGTAACACGGACAGGCTTACCGTTTATTATTATGTTCTCGTGGTCGTGTGTTACACCGGGATAACGCCCCTGAGTGGAGTCATACTTTAGAAGATGCGCCAGAGTCTTTGTGTCAGTAAGATCATTTATACCTACTATCTCCAAACCAGGCCTCTCAAGAGCTATCTTGAGAACACTTCTGCCAATACGGCCAAAGCCGTTTATACCTACTTTGATATTTGCCATCACCGATTGTTTTTTGACATTGTTAATAGAATCTGCAAACTTACCAAATATATATGAACAGTCAAACAGTAGAAGCGTGGTGCTACCTGTTGCGAAGGAAAAGGGTTCTGATTCTTGCCGAAGCGGGATCGAGAGGATCAATTATGATACCTATCCTGTATGAGGCGAAGAGGGCAAGCTTGAGCGCTCTGTTATCTTCAGTAGCCATGATAGGTATCTTTTTCGGAAACGCATTTAGTGTGGCACCGATCTCAAGTGCATGTATAACCCTGTCGTCAGGGCTGTACTCAAAATTGAAGCCCCCCTTGCCATACAGGCCGGGAATAAGGGTTATCTCATTGAAGCCCCTGAAGAAAGAGGCCCTGCCGAAAATATCGTACGGCCACTGTATGTCATCATGAAACCTCTCATTCTTGAGGATAAATGAGGTGGGGGTCTGGGGATGCAGCACCCTGTAATAGATCGGTTTGTTTACGGAGAGAACAGCCCCGCCTGAATAGAAGTAGCGAATCGCAATACCACCCCTGTACTCTTTAAGAAACATCTCATGCTGCCTTCCAATGCCTCCCCTCAGATAAAAGGGATTGTGTAGCTTTCCAAAAATAAAGGAGTTGTTAGAACCGTAATAGGGGTTTGTAATCCTTATCTCACGGGGGTGCCGGAACATCCCAAACTCTATCTCGTATATAACCTTGTTGCGGAGATCGATCCTTCTCCCCTCACGATAGCTTAACTGGTATCCGTCGGTCTGTAAAACGGCAGCATAACTCCTCTCATTCCTGTAGAATATGCGCTGCTGATCATCTATCTCACCCTGACCCAACAGAGATGTTCCGTATAGAGAACAGAGTGCCGTTAAAAAGATAATGGCCCTTCTCATGGCAGGAATGGTTTTAAAGCTACTGAGGCACTACATTGTTGGCTCAGAGTGTAACTTCGACGGCTTCGCTAATGCCAGCATCGGTATAGGCAGGACATAGCTCGCGGTTGCAGGCCCCCGCAACTATGGCCAGCAGCATGGCTGACAAGAATATTGTTGCAACTCTTTTCATCTGTTCTTCTGTAGTAATTACCCTACAAATTTATAGCTTTAGTTTTAATATCAGAGATTACGGCCGGAAAAAAAGAGTTAACCGATATCCCAATATGCTGCCTGGATAGATGTCGGCACCTGTAAGTATTATGTAATCAGTCGTTTCTCCGCAGAAAGAGGTGGCCGGGGTGATATCTGTCATATTGCAGATGCAGCATGTAAAGTGTGGTTCCGGATCACTCTCCCCCCTCCCGGAATGGGAGAGGGGAGGAATCCGTTTCGCCTTTATCATCTCTTTATTGTCACCTCCCTGAGAAGATCACGGTCAAGACGCTTGATGGTGAATGGGGCTGAAGCATTGAGCTCTGTAACATTTTCCCCCTCACGCATGGCTACCGAAACTGTGTAATTGCCGGGAGGGGCGGTACGCCTCTGCTGACCAACCATGTTCCATGAAAGCCTGTTAACTCCTGTTCTGTAAGGCCTGATAACCTCTGTGGTGAAACTGCCATCTTCGCTGGTAATGGTAAACACCAGCTCCTTCTCAACCTCGTCAGACTCTCTGCTCCTGGCCCTTCTTCCTGTAACCTGTTGCTCCTCAGCAATGTGATATCTTATGTTTACAGCTACAGGCGGATTTGGGGCCCTGAAATAGGCATCGCCCTGATAGGCGAAATTGGATGCTCTTGAAAACTGCCAGCTATCCTTTATCTCAAAAATATGGGCCGGCTTGCTGAGATTTTCACTATTCAGCTCTCTCAGGTAAGAGTAGTCTTCAAGAATGTAGAAGCCCCGTCCAAATGTGGCAACAACAAGATCATTCTCTCTTCTCTGAATATCAATATCGGGAACCTGAATGGGAGGTATGCCGTTGCTTAGTTCAAACCATTGTGCTCCGCCATCTATGGTAACCCAAACACCATACTCGTTGCCAAGGAAGAGGATGTCCGGATTTATGTGATCTTCTATTATTCTGTAGGCCGAGGCATAAGGCAGGTTAGATGCAATAGATACCCAGCTTTCACCCCTGTCTGTGCTCTTAAGTACATAGGGGGTCCAGTCGCTGCTGTTCTTTTTGCCGTCGAAGGTGGCGTAGACAGTATTGATATCATGAATTGAGGGGATAACCGAAGTAACCATTGTCATATCCGGTACTCCCGGGAATGTGTCATACCTTACCCATGTTTCGCCGTCATCTTCTGTTCTCCAGATAAGTCCGTCATCTGTTCCGGCATATATCATGCCCTGCTGAAAGGGCGACTCCATAAGGGCCTTAA
>SLNP01000026.1 GCA_007132995.1 Bacteroidales bacterium
CTGGCGCCCCACTTCTCTTATGCATCAATGAAAATTGTAGACAGGGATGACAGAGATAATAATCTCGGCGCTACAAGGATGAATATCAATGCAACTCTGGGTTATCAGATTATAACAGCCGGAGGATTTGCGCTTGATATCTATACCGGGCTTGGGTTCCTGCAGACAGGCTTCTCTTTGTCGGGAGATCTCTTCGAAGAGGATGAGTTCGACAAAGCTTCACGAATAAATGTACCCCTTGGGTTTACATTTGGTTTCGCTTTTTAAAAGATTGTCAGCCACACCGGCAAGGGGCTGCCTATTGAGTGCCGGCCCTGCTTAGCCGGCTCGTTTTTTTCTGTTACACGGCTATGAACCTTGATCGTCTGACTCTTGCCCGGAGCTTACATCATCTTCAAATTTTCCGTAAATATAGAGTGAGTGGTATGAGAAGTTAAAGCCGTGCATTTCGCATGCGGTCTCTATTATCTCATGTATTCTGGGGTCACAAAACTCAACCACTTTGCCGGTTTCAGTATCGATGAGATGGTCATGCTGTCCGCACATATATGATTTTTCGAACTGAGCCACGCTTTTACCAAACTGGTGTCTCTTAACCAGATTGCAGTCGAGCAGAAGCTCTATGGTGTTGTAAAGTGTTGCCCTGCTTACCCTGTAGTTCTTATCTTTCATGTAGAGGAAGAGTGTTTCAACATCAAAATGGCCTCTTATAGAGTATATCTCTTCCAGTATAGAGAACCTCTCAGGGGTCTTCCTGTGACCCCGTTTCTCAAGGTAGCTTGAGAAGATCTGCTTTACAATGGCGTTGGTACTCTTATTGGCCATATCGAACCCGGTTAATAGGTGGCAAGACAAAAATAGAGTTATTTTTTCAATTACCTGCCCAAATTTATGTGGCTCTACTCCTCGGTAAACTCTTCGACTCTCTTGACAGATTCAACTCCCTTGATGCTTGATATTTTCATTATCAGGTTGTTGAGGTCTTTGGAGTGGTGCACATAGAGATCTATTACCCCTTCAAATATTCTGTTGTTGACGGTGATATTTATTCTCTTCATATTGACATTGAGCTCGTATGATATCACCTTTGTGATATCGTTGGTCAGACCTATCCTGTCTATTCCGCTAATTGTTATACGGGCAAGAAACGATACCATCTTGTGTATTGTCCATTTTACCGATATAATCTTGTTGCCTTCACTCGACATCAGTCTGACCGCCACGGGACATTTGGGCTTGTGTATTATAATAGATTCGTCTGGCGATATATAACCCATTACTTCATCGCCCGGAATCGGATTGCAGCATTTGGCTATTTCGTAGGTGGTTTTTGATTCACTTACGCTCTCCCTCAGAAGATAGGGCACATCTTTGTCAATTTTTACCGGACTCTCTTTAGCGGAGCGCTTCTCTTTCCTCTCTTCTCCTTTTTTTGAGCCGGTTAGTTTTAACTCCCAGTATTTCATGATCTTGCTTCCAGGGTTCTGTTTAACTATTTTCTTCAGATCACTTAGATCAATTATTCCCATACCGATCTTTGAGTATAGCTCATCCTTATTCAGAACCTCGTAGGCCGGAAGCAGCTTTTTGAATACCCCTGAACCGGGCTTTACGCCTATCTCATTCAGCCTCTTTTCCAATATCTCCTTACCCTTTTGCAATCGGTCTTTTATTTCAGTCTTAAGGGCTCCTGAAATAGCACTCTTTGCCTTTGAGGTGGCAACATGCTGAAGCCATCCCTTTTCCGGTTTTGCGATATCTGATGTGATTATCTCAACCTGATAACCACTCTGGAGAGTCGTACTGAGAGGTTGCAGCCTGTAATTGATTTTAGCCCCTATAGCCTTGTTGCCAATCTCGGTATGTATCTCATATGCGAAGTCAAGAGCGGTACTTCCTTTGGGTAGATTTATTAGGT
Organism: Bacteroidales bacterium; assembly: GCA_007132995.1. Taxonomy (GTDB): domain Bacteria; phylum Bacteroidota; class Bacteroidia; order Bacteroidales; family VadinHA17; genus SLNP01. Next base: position 1,919 of record SLNP01000026.1, read on the forward strand.
AGCCCTTGGGGGTGAATACCATTATCTCAGATGAGAAGAGGCTCATCTTGAACTCGTCGATAAACTCAACAGGGTCATCAAGCGGGTTGTCAAGCATGACCCTTATCTTCTTAATCCATTTATCCAGCTCATTCTCATGATCAGCATCACCCTTGTAACGCCAGTGCGATGCATAGCCCCTTTCGGCTATCTCATCCATTCTGTAACTCCTTATCTGGACCTCTACCCATTTACCTTCAGGCCCCATGACGGTAAGGTGAAGTGCCTCGTAGCCGTTAGGCTTTGGCCTGCTTACCCAATCTCTTATCCTGTCGGGTTTGAGAGGGTATATCTCTGTTATGGCAGAAAAAATGCTCCAGCACTGGGTCTTCTCCGGTATTCCGGGAAGGGGTTCAAAAATTATCCTTACAGCAAGTATGTCATATATCTCCTCAAAGGGCACCCCCTTTGTCTGCATCTTTTTCCAGATGGAGTAGGCCGATTTGGGGCGGCCGTTTATATCAAACTTATAACCCTCTTCCGTGAGCCTGTCTATTATGGGAATAGCGAACCTGTTAATTAGCGCAATGTTTTTCTTTTCAGTGCTCTTTAGCTTCTTTATTATCTCATTATGAATTTTTGGATGCCTGTACTTAAGACTCAGATCCTCAAGCTCGCTCTTGATAACATAGAGTCCAAGCCTGTGCGCAAGCGGGGCGTAGAGGTATATTGTTTCACCCGCAATTTTCATCTTCTTATGCTCGGGCATGGAGTCAAGGGTACGCATATTATGAAGCCTGTCGGCTATCTTTATCAGTATAACCCTTATGTCGTCAGATATGGTCAGGAGCATCTTTCTGAAATTCTCTGCCTGAAGCGAAGAGTTTCTGTTATTGTATGTTCCCGATATTTTTGTCAGCCCGTCAATAAGTGAGGCAATCTTACTGCCAAACTCCTTCTCAATATCTTCCAGTGTTGCATCGGTGTCCTCTACCACATCGTGCAATAGCGCTGCGGTAATGGCTTTAGCTCCAAGCCCTATCTCCTGATTTACAATTCTTGCAACAACTATGGGGTGAATTATGTAGGGCTCACCAGATTTACGCCTCATATTCCAGTGTGCTTCACTGGCAACTTTGTAGGCCCTCTCTATCATATCGCGGTCGCCCTCTTTGTCGCAACGGTAGAGATTATCCATAAGGAGATCGTACTCCTTTTTAATCAGTAAAATATCTTCATTGTCAAATATGTTTTTACTCCCCATACTGCGGATTATTATTTCAGTTGCGACAAATGCAAATATAGCTTACCTGAAACTATTTTCAGCTGCTTTTTACCATTGCTCATCAGTTGTAGATAAGCGCAACGGTTCCACTCCTCTCAATCCTTCTGCCTGCTGGTGTCTCAGCCTGGAGTGACCATAGATATATGTCAGGGGGTAAAGGTGTTCCGTTGGTTGTGCCATCCCAGCCTGACATGAAATCAGCGGTCTCAAAAAGAGTGGCTCCACTCCTGGATCTTACTATCAGACGGTAGGAGAGAGGAGTAAATGATAGTACCGGCCGGAAAATAGCGTTAATACCTGCATCTCCCGGCCTGAATGCAGTAGGAACTGTTACTCTCTCCACAGCAGCTATCTCTATCATATTCGATATAGACTCAACCTCTTCTCCATCATTGTTACCACTCCCCTTTACAGCCTTGACGAATAGTTGTACCCTGTCGCCAGTGACATTTAGCATAATGTCTTCATATCTAAAACTGTATAGGGTGTCTGACGGGGAGAGGGCAGCTACTATTTCGCTGTCGTAATTGTTGTCAAACAGCGCCCTTACCTCATATCTTGCGACACCATCGGTCCAGCCCTGATACTCTTTCCAGGCCAGACCGATATCAGGCTGACCTGATAAAAGCTGCAACACTATGTTGCCAGCCCTTGAGGTAGAGATAACCGGCTCATTACAGCTGTTAAGAGCAGATATTTTGTAGTGATAACTCTTCTCGGTATCTGCGGTGGTATCTTCATAGATGAACTGCCCCCCGGTCGATCTAACTGTTGATAGTGTCTGAAACAACTCTCCATTACGGTCTCCTCTTTTTATCTCAAACCCATCAGTCTGGGCACCGGGGTCATATGAGACACTGATCTCTATGGTGTTGCTCTCTGTTGTAGTGATATAGTCTGTCTCTATCCAGCCGGGAGGCCTCAAAAGAGTCGTAGAGAGAGTAGTCTTGTTTGAAAGTGCCCTGCTGCCGTCAGACAGGTTGGCTGCTATCTTGAACCGATACTCGCTGTCATAGCTGAATCCGGTCATAACCAGCTCTGTTTTACCTGATGCCTCTATTACTGTTACACTATCGGGATGGCCTGCCCTTTTTGATATTACCTCATAGTTGAGAATCTCTGCGACTCCGGGTACAATAGGATTCCACTTAACTGTTATCTCAAGTGCGCATGTGTCAATTGTGGCCTCAATAAATATTGTGCTTACGGGATTTGACAGGGGGCTTATTGTCTCATCACTTCCCAGTGCTGCAACAACATATGACTCACTATGATGCAGTGCCCCTGTCTGATTATCGGTATAGCTTGTTGCAGTTGCATCTGGTATGGTGTCTGCGACATAGCCCTCTCCGTTTCTGTATCGGTAAACAACATAACCGGTTACATTGTCTGAAGGGCTGGCACTCCAGAAGAGTGTTGCGGTTCCATCACTATGATTTACAGTAACATAATCAAGCACAGGGGGAGCAGGATTATTGCCACCCCCATAAACAGTCACTGTAACTGCAGCAATAAGAATAGATACCAGATTCTGTTTTATCAAACTGATCACTGTCAACCTCCCGCAACAATCTCATGCATATTATCCAATATGTAATACGAAGAGATAACCCTCTTTATTTCATCGGGGGTGATCGCTTTTATAGCCGATATCAATCTTTTGTAGTAGTCGCTGCCCATGCCATTAAATAGTGAGCCCAGGTGTGCCTCGCTCCTGTTAAAGGGGCCGTCAATACGATGTGCGATGCTTCCCAGCAGGTAGCTGCGTGCCACCTCCAACTCTTCCCCGCCGACAGGCTCTCTCTGCATCTTCTCAATCTCATCGTATATTCCCTTAACTACCCTCTCTCTGTATTTAATGTCTGCCTCTGTCATAATGGCAACTATAGATTCTGAACCTGCAGGAACCAGCAGGGAGTGTATGCCATATGTGTATCCGCTCTTCTCTCTCAGGCTCTGCATAAGCCTGGATCCGAAATATCCGCCAAGAATGGTGTTGGCTATAACAAGCTTTATGAAGTCTGGGTTGCCGGGACCTATAGTTCTTTGACCGATATTTATTGAGTCCTGCCTGGCACCCTTTACCCCTATAAACAGCTTGCCGGGTGCGGGTCTTTCATATGCCGGAACAGCATCCTTCCGGGTATTTCCTGCTTTGTAACTACTACCACTATTGGTGCCAAACAGCTCTTCTATTACCGCTATGGTCTCATCCCTGACCTTTCCTGACAGGGCTACTGTAATGGGGCTCTCTCTGAAATATTTTCTGTGAAAGCAGATGAGGTCTTCTCTCTCAACCTGATCAAAATGGGAGGGTATAACTTTTTTACCCCACGGATGATCAGGTCCGAAAAGCGATTCCATAAAATGGTCAAGCGAGATGGCAGCCACCCTCTCCCTGCTAACCATAAATCGTTGCTTCTCGTTCTTTATATGCATATCTATCTCATTCCCGGGGAAAACCGGGTGATATATGATCTCGCTTATCAGCTTTCCTGTATCGCGCAGGTATTCCGGCATCATCATTATGCTTACCGAAGAAGTTAAAAGCGATGCACCCGTCTCCGGCACTGTGCCGTAATAGTCGAACATTTCGGCCATGGTGTCAGCGCTGTATGATTTTGTGCCTCCGGTAAGCAGGAGTGCCGTGAACTCTGCCTGCAAAGGGCGGGTCTGCTCTATTTTACCCCCTCTGGTAACTATATCTATTTTCAACAGTTCCGTTCCGGAACACCTGAACAGAAGAAGATCATTTCCCCCGTCAAGCGATATTTTATCAGGTTTTTCGGGCTCTTTTACCGATGGCCTCTCCGTAACTGGTGCTGACTTTGTCATCTGCTTAACCTTTTGTC
>SLNP01000069.1 GCA_007132995.1 Bacteroidales bacterium
ATAAGTCTGGTTGTAGTAGTATTACTGGCAATTCTATTAATACCTCAATTCCGCCGCCAGGCCATCGATGAGCCCCCTATTGCTCAATATTTAAAGAGCAACGGATATATTCTTATACCGGGAAACTCTCCTCTGCGCGACAGACTGGGAGTAGGAGAGGTAACAACAGAGATTATTCGAACAGAGGTTGCAGCACCGGCTACAGTCGAAGCAAAGCCGGCCATGCGCGCCAACATATTCCCACCTGCAGGTGGCCGCATAGTACAACTATTTGTAAATATGGGGCAGAGCGTGCAGGCAGGGCAGGCCCTATTTGAGATCTACTCACCCGATATAGCAGAAGCTCAGACAGAGTACCTCAATGCCCGTAGCGCTTTAGCACAGGCAGAGAGAGAGTTGGGAAGAAAGAGAGACCTGCACGAAAAAGGAATCGCTCCATTACGGGAGTTGGAAGAGGCCACTACAGAGTACGAAATAGCCAAAAGTGAGCTCGAAGGCGCATCTCTCAAGCTGAGAATAATAGGCATCGACGAGAGCATGATCGGAGAACCACTCATAGTCAGATCTCCCATCAACGGACGGGTGGTTGACCTCGATGTTGCGCCGGGGGAGTTCATCGCCGAACCCGAAGAGCCATTGATGATAATAGCCGACCTGAGCAAAGTATGGGTCAGAGCCAACATTCAGGAAAAAGATTTAAGATTCGTGAGGCCGGAAGCCGATGTCATGGCAACATTTGCCGCCTATCCCGGAGAAGTTTACGAAGGCATAGTGCTATTCGTCAGTGACATACTCGATGAGGAGACCCGTACCACCCGCGTTATAATCGAATTCGATAATGAAGATCAAAAGCTTAAGCCGGGCATGTTCGCCTCCGTCAGGTTATTGTCAGAACCATCACCCCACATCCTTATCGATCCAAAAGCCCTGTTGCAGCGCAGAGACTACACCTATGTCTATGTTCAGAAAGAGCCCTTCAGGTATGAAAAGCGAATTGTAACTACCGGGGCCATGATAGGTGATAAGATAATCGTTATAGACGGACTCACTGATGATGAGATTATTGTAAACCAGAATGCTGTTACTCTGCCGTAGTAGTTTTAACTCAACTGGTCTGCTTGTAACCCAAAAATGAGAAAGAGATGTTCATAGAAAAGTTTATAAGATTCTGTCTTTCCCGCAGGGGAATCATTACCGCCCTGTTTTTATTGATCGGTGTTTTCGGGTACTACTCCTTTACACGGCTGGAGATCGATGCATATCCTGATATTGCTGATGTTACCTCCATGGTCGTTACCCAGTACCCCGGACATGCAGCCGAAACCATTGAAGAACAGATCACCATACCTATAGAGAGAGCGCTTAACGGCATGCCCGGACTGACGGTCATGCGCTCGAAAAGCACATTCGGCCTATCGATGATAACACTGGTATTTGCCGATGGCATGGACGACTACTTTGCCCGCCAGCTTATCCGTGAGCGATTGCTTGAAGCCGAACTACCCGAAGGTGCCGAACCCGAGCTTGAACCCCTTACAAGTCCTACAGGCGAAATATACCGCTACACTATACACTCCGACATCTACAGTCAGAGGGAGTTGCGGGAGCTGCAGGACTGGGTTGTTATTCCAAAATTGAGAGAGATATTTGGTGTAGCCGAAGTGGTAACACACGGCGGCGAGACAACGCAGTTTCAATGTGAGATCGATCCGGAGAAACTGCAGAAATACGGACTCTCACTAAGCGATGTTATTGAAGCTGTTGAAGATAACAACTCAAATGCCGGTGGTGGTCGCGTAACCCGTGGCGACCTGGGATATGTCATAAGGGGCATAGGCCTTGTGCGTTCGCTCGAAGACCTGGGCAATGTGGTTGTAAGCACGGTTAACGGCACACCCATATTCCTGCGCGATCTTGGCGAGTTGAAGCTCGGAGCCATGGAGCGAAACGGCATGCTCGGTCGTGATGATGAGGACGATCTCGTTCAGGGTATTGTAGTACTGCTAAGGCATCAGGACCCCTCACCCGTACTGGCCAACATCAATAAAACAGTGGAGGAACTCAATAGCAGTATCTTGCCCGACGGGGTATGGCTCGATCCCTACTACGACCGCACCGAGCTTATTGAACAGACAACCCGCTCAGTCACGCTGACACTGCTCAGAGGAATCGCAATGGTAGTTCTTGTACTGCTCCTCTTTATGGGAAGTGTCAGGGCAGCCCTCATCGTGGCATCGGTAATACCCTTTGCCATGCTTATCTCGTTTGCACTGATGTATCTGACAGACATCCCTGCGAATCTGCTCTCACTGGGAGCCCTCAGCTTTGGCATCCTGGTCGACGCTGCCATTGTTATCGTTGAAACCCTTCAGGCACGCAGGGAGAAGAACCCGAAAGAGACCTTTACAGAAGAGAGAGTTGCCGAAGGCATTCTCAGGGTGGGCAGACCTATCTTCTTCGCAGTGCTGATTATCATCGCGGCCCACTTTCCACTCTTCGCCTTCGAGCGGATAGAGGCAAAATTCTTTATCCCTATGGCTTACACCGTCGCCTTTGCCGTTGGTGGGGCTCTTCTCTTCTCACTTGCCGTTATTCCGGGTCTGATGCTATGGTCCTACAGAAAACCCACAAAAGTATTCGTAAACAGACCCATGGAATACATCAAAAAGAGGTATGCCGCTATGATGGCCTTTCTTCTCAATACCCCACGATACGCCATAATTCCCGCCATCATAGCTGTAGTACTTACTGGTTTTGTCTTTAACCGTATTGGCAAAGAGTTTCTACCCTATATTGATGAAGGTTCCATATGGCTACAGGTAAAATTGCCGGAGGGTATATCGATGGAGAAAGGAACCGAGATGGCAGCAGAGCTAAGAGAGGTGACAAGGGAGTTTCCCGAGGTGAAGCATGTAGTAACTCAATTGGGCAGAAACGATGATGGAACCGACCCCTTTACCCCCTCTCACATCGAGTCGATGGTGGTTCTGCATCCATACAGATCATGGAGTCCGAGGCGCAGCAAGCATGAACTTATTGATGAAATGGACAAGCGTTTTCAGCAAATACCCGGCATGTCTGTAGGCTTTTCACAGCCCATGATAGATGGTGTAAACGACAAGGTGGCAGGAGCGCACAGCGAGCTGGTAGTAAAAGTTTTCGGCGACGATTTTTATGAAACCCGCAGAATAGCCGAAGATATAATGGCTGTTCTTGAAACGGTCGAGGGTGCCGTCGACCTCGCCATCGATCAGGAGAAGCCACTACCTCAGATGCAGATAATCATAGACAGGGATGCTGCCGCCCGTCTGGGAATAAATGTATCACAGATATCTGAACTCATTGAGGTTGGTATAGGAAGGCATCCGGTATCGGAGATCTTCCTGGGTCAACGCCGCTACGATGTTATACTTCGCTATCCTGAGCAATTCCGAAACACACCGGAGAAGATTGGAAATCTTCTGCTTACATCTCCCGACGGGGCACCGGTAGCCCTGTCAGAGGTAGCAGACATCGTGCTTACAACTGGGCAAAGCACCATCTCAAGAGAGTTAAACCGCAGGCATACAACCGTGACACTCAATCTGCGCGGGCGTGATTTCTCTCACTTCTTTAACGAAGCCCAGTCAGCTATTGACGACAGGGTCGTGTACGATGAAGAACTATACTCACTGGAGTGGGGCGGACTCTTTGAAAACAAAGAGAGAGCCGAAGGCCGGGCACTCACCATTCTGGCAATGGTACTGGGAATTATATTCCTTCTGCTATATGCTGAATTCGGAACGGTACGGCACCCCGTTATCATCCTGGCCTCACTGCCTCTTGCCATACTGGGCGGATTGGCAGCACTGCAGCTTAGGGGAATGACTGTGAATGTTGCCAGTACCGTCGGATTCATCGCCCTTTCCGGGCTGGCAGTCCAGAATGGTGTCATTCTTATCTCAAACATCAACAGGGTAGTAAAAAATGGAACAAAAGGCCTGTTCGATTCCGTTCTTGAAGGCTCTGTGCAGCGTTTAAGGCCTGTGCTTATAACAGCACTCACTACCCTCTTCGGTGTACTTCCTGCCGCTTATGCTTTCGGCGTGGGGAGCGATATTCAGCGACCACTCACAACAGTGGTGATGGGAGGGTTAACATCTGCCACAATACTCACCATGATAGTTCTTCCGGTAATCTACTACCTTATTGAAAAACGAGTTAAAAACCAGATAACGGCTTAAGTATATGAAAACACTGTCAGTAATGATATCCCTGCTGGGGCTGCTTGTCAGTCTGAGTCTATCAGCACAAAACAGGGAAAAGAGTATAAAGGAGATCGACTTTAATACATTTAATGAGTTGGTTCTCAACAACAACTTTGAGTATCTGATTGAAAAATTCGAGGTCTCTGTGGCCGAGGCTGCCTATACTGCATCCAGAGTGTTTGAAGACCCTGAACTGGAAATAATACTGCCTCGCTTTATTGACGACGAATTCTCCGATATGCCACTTAACATCGAATTTGAGATGGAGATACCCATTGAGCTCTTCGGCAAGCGTAAAAACCGCATACGGCAGGCCCGTGCTGAAAAGTATGCTGCAAAAGCCGATCTCGAAGGCTTCCTGTTCGAGCTCAGAAGGGATATAGCCTCTCTCTTTGTAACCGTAATTGGCCATCAAATGGTTATTGACCGCATGAAAGCAGACCTTGAAGAGCTGAACCGTCTGGTTGAGATAAACATGGCACTCTTCGAGGCAGGTGAGATAGGCGAGATAGAGCTGCTACAGACACGGATAGAGGCCCGCAACTTCGAAGCGGAGCTATTCGATGAGCTGGGAGAAATGGCCGAAATGATGAGCGAAGTCTATTTTCTTCTCGGAGGCATTCCTGAAGAGCAGATTGTCTTTACCGGCAATCTTGAAAATCTTAGTGAGACAAGGAGTTTTGACGAACTCAGAGAGAATGCACTAAGGCATAGTGATGCCATAATTGCCTCAAGATTCACAGAAGAGGCGGCTATGTACAACATGCGTCTTGCCCGCTCTGAAAGGTTCCCCGATATAGCCCTTATTGCCGGGTACCATAATGAAGAGGCCATCACCCCTTCACCCCGCTTTCGCTACTCATTTGTAGGGGTAAGAATCCCAATTCAGTTCTCCGGTTTAAACCGGGGTGAGTATCTTCAGGGAGTCTACGAGCATGAACAGTCTAAGCTGGCAACAGAGCAAACAGTATTCTCCGTAGAGAATGAGCTAAAGAGAGCATGGGAGAGCTATCAGGTTATGTTGAGCAAGCGGTTGCTCTTCAGTGAAGAGATACTTGCAGACTCAGAGCGTGTAAGAGAAGCAGTACTCTTTAGTTACCAAAGAGGTGAAGCCTCACTGCTTGAACTGATTGAGGCGCAAAGGGCCAGCAATGAGACCTTTATGAACTACTACAACACATTGGCCGACTACAACCTCTCTGTAATAGACCTCTCAAGGGCATCATACTTAATTCTTTTCGACTTCTAGATGTTACAACAGACAGATTAGCCCCGGGAAGGAGTTCATGTACAGTTTTCCCCTTCCCGGCGGGCTCTTTTCGTCATTCGCGGCAATTCGTTTCATCTGCAATAAATTATGACTCATATTTGCGCTGTTCAGGTCCCTCCCCGTAACAAGAGGGCGGCCCGAACAGACCGGATATAGATTTCCGGCAGGCCAGACAGATGTTATTCAGTTAATATTAATGAGTTGAGATGAAAAGAAAAAAATTCCTCCTTGGCCTTATAGTGGCTGTACTTGGATTAACCGGCATGGCCTCCATGCTTACGATGGATATTCCTTTACCCGCAGAGTTCGAAAAGGTTTTAAAAGAGAGCTTCACTACGGCACAGATTAGGCTGTTGATATTGTTAAATCCAAGCATTCTTTTGGTTGTGGCTGTAGTTGTGGGAACAATATTGTATCAGAAGGTGCAATTACGGGTTCCC
>SLNP01000129.1 GCA_007132995.1 Bacteroidales bacterium
CACCGCCCCTCCAATGTAGATAGCCGCCATACCCTTGAGCCCATTGTAAGTTTTATTACAGAAGAGGTGTGCAGAGAGATGGTTGTAATATGGAGCCTGCACCCCCGAACAGAGAAGATGCTTTCACATTTCGGCCTGCTCGATATGGTAAAAGATACAGACAACCTTATTCTTCTCAGCCCTGTCGGTTACCACTCAATGCTAAAGCTCAATATGGATGCCACCATACTATTGACAGACAGCGGAGGCCTTCAGGAGGAGTGCACCGTGCTGGGCACACCCTGTATCACCCTCAGGCAGAACACAGAGCGCCCTGTAACACTTCTGGAGCACGGAGGTGTCAGCGTGCTTACCGGTAATGACATGCCGGTTATAAGGCGGGAGTTTGGTACCGCCCTCGGCCGACCCCGGCAGCCACAGAGGCCACCCCTCTGGGATGGGCAGACGGCGCCCCGCTGCCTGCAGGCAATAATAGATATGCAGAATGCAACCTAAATGGTGAACCAGGGGTCTTATTAATTGTTAACCTGTAAAATAAGTATTATGAGAACCAGGATACCGCTTATAGTAATATCACTTTTTCTGACAATCGCTGCAGGTTACTCACAGCCCGGAAGAGACAGGGTGAGCAGTGCCTTTTTTTTACAGGATTACACTGCAATCTCTGTATGGGACAGTGAATTGAACAGATGGGAGGCCTCTACCAGGCAGGTAGCAGTTTATAACGAGCGTAACAGGCTTATTGAGTCTGTAGCAATAAATGATGTTACAGGCGATACCATCTCCAAAACAACATCTACATACAACGATCAGGGACGGGTAGAGATACAGCTCTATTCCGAGTTAAGAGAAGGGGAGTGGTACGAGCTGCGATATCTCTATTTTGAGTATGATGAATTTAACAGGCGAACATCTGTAACAACTTATATCCGGGAAGAGGGAGAGTGGGTCTTCTCATCGAGGGCCAGGCAGTACAACCTCATTTACGATGAAAATGACAGGCTTCTTTCTTATGAGAGTCAGCACTGGATAGACGGAGAGTGGCAGACCACGGCTATCGATTATAATGAGTACGATGAGCTGGGCGACAGGGTATATCAGTTAAGGAGATTGATGCCGTCGGGCCAGAAGTCATATCAGGTTTTCTACACCTATATGGATAATAAGATGTTGACCCGACATGTTCAGAGCTGGAACCGTTCAACAGGTGAATGGGTTGACAGCTACAGAGACCAGTACCATTACGATCAATGTGGCTTAAGGAGCGATTTTATAAGGCAGCGCATTGTTGGCGGTCAGTGGGCCAACAGTCAGAAGACGGAGTACTTCTACATGGTCGCTTTCCCTTACGGAACCGCACAGCGTGACAGAAAAGTGGAGATATGCCACAATGGTCGTACTATAATGGTATCAGAGAATGCCGTTGCGGCTCATCTGGCTCATGGAGATTGCCTCGGGCCCTGCCCCGACGAGCAGTCTGCGCGAAACAGAGCTGCAGAAACAGAGCGCGAGCGGCAATTTACAATCTACCCTAACCCTGCCAGAGAGACCGCTACCCTTGACTTAAGGGAGCTATCTGAGAGAGACAATATCAGGAGGGTGGAGATAGCCGACTCACGGGGCAACAGATTGAGAACAATAAATGTTCGTGGTGAAACAGAACTTACCATTGCCAGAGGCTCACTTCCTGCCGGAAACTACTATATCAGATTGGTAGGAAGCAGAGGAGAGTATAGCGCCGTATTGATATTTCAATAGCATAACACCCTGCTTCATTGGCAGATTTTACCCTCAGCAGATATCGCAGATTGCTTACCGCACTGATCGGTGCAGGCTATCGCTTTCAGCCCTACTCAGGTTACCTTACCGGCCCGGCAGAGCGGGTGGTTATATTGCGACATGATGTTGACAAAAGGGCTGCCAACGCACTTGCAACAGCTCAAATAGAGCATGAGATGGGTATAGCCGGCACCTACTATTTCCGCATCCTTCCCTGCAGCTTCGATGCCGCCATTATAAAGGAGATAGCCCGGCTTGGTCATGAGACAGGCTACCACTATGAAGATGTTGCACTGGTGGGAAGAGACAGGCGGTTTAGCAGCGAGCAGCAGCTTGCAGAGCTGGCCATAGAGAGCTTTTGCAACAATCTTGCGGCTATGCGTGCCCTGGTGCCGGTCGAGACCATCTGTATGCACGGCAGCCCTCTTAGCCGCTATGACAACACCCTGTTGTGGCGCTACTATGACTATCGCCACTATGGCATTATCGGCGAGCCCTACCTCGACACCCCCTTTGAAAGGGTGCAATATCTTACCGACACAGGTCGTACATGGAACAACAGGAAAATATCGGTGCGCGACAAGGTCTCAACATCGCATGGCACCTACCGCACCACCCTCGATATTATCAGGGCGGCAGAAGAGAACAGCCTCTCTCCGCAGCTTATGCTTACAATCCACCCGCAGCGCTGGACCAACAGTTCAGGCCTCTGGATATATGAGCTGCTGGCCCAAAGGGCAAAGAATCAGATAAAACGCATAATAGCAAAGAGATAACCGCCTTTAGCCGGAGCTAAAAAATGGCACACGAGGTTGAACTTTACCCATTTTATTGTACTTTTGCTGCGGGAGAGTACTAAGGCAGCCGACCAACACAGAGAAACCATGTGCCGCCAAAGAGAGTAGGAGTGAGAATGATGAACCCATACCGGGTTAAGACTCTGCAAAGAGGTCCGCATGCCGGTTACCGGCTGGTTAGGGCTTACAGACTGTCACTGTTTTTTAACCGCTTGTCAGACGCCATAAAGGTGTGCAGAGTGCCATCATTTGATGCTTTAAGCCACTTTTCATGATGTGACTGACGCGGCGATCGCATGCCATAACCCTTCAAAAAACAGATTTCCAAACCAGTATAAATCTTGCCACTATGAAAAAGTTACTCTTCCTTTTGACACTCGCAATCATCTCGGTTGCGACGGCGACCTCTCAGGAGGTGGTACCCCCCAGAAAGCCCTATCCCACCATAAGTGGAATGCCGGGCTATGTAACCATAAATGAGCTTCATGGCGCTTATGGTCTCAGAGATACCTCTGCACCCAAGTCACACTACATCTATGGCTTTACCACCGTGCACAGCTACTTTATCAACAGCGATTTCACCGTAGGAGGCGGAACAGGTGCATCCTTTTATGATGACGGCTTTCTGCTGCCGCTCTTCCTCGATGTCAGGTACAACTTCATTCACGGAAGGTATGTAGGTTTCCTCTTTGGAAACGGAGGCTTCCTTTTCGACTTCAACGACATCAACAGCGGCACCAGGCTATTTGTTAACGCAGGGCCGGGCGTCCGTTATGCTACCAGCAGCACTCTTGCCTACAACCTCAGCACCGGCCTGCTGATACAGATGGGCGAAAGCAGCCGCAACTCATTCATCAACCTGAAGCTGGGTATAACCTTTAAACCCAAAAAGTAGCGAACACAAACCCATGCCCAATGCTCCATGCCCTGTGCCCTATGCATGCGAGCGTTAGCGAGCATATAAACCGACATAATGTTACGCAAACCAACCCCCATCATCCTGGCTCTCTTAATAGCCGCAACTTCCTGCATAAGCAACCGGAATATTGCCTACCTGCAGTATGGTGATGAGTATCGCGAGCCCGAGAGTATTGAGAAAGATGCTCTTGTAAGGAGCTATAACACCGGCACCTCCGGCTATCGGCTACAGCCGGGCGATCTGCTCGATATCAAGATCTCTACCCGCACACCTATGGTATACAACCCCTTTCTCGACGCCGACCGCTCACTTGTGCCGGGGCAGGCTTATACGCAGCAGACAAGACCTGAAAGCCAGATACAGCCGCAGGGTTACCATATAGACCCCGACGGATATCTCCATCTGCCCCTTATAGGTAAAACGGAGGTAGCGGGCCTTACTACCAGAGAGACAGAGAAGGCGCTGGCCGCAAAGGTCGAAGAGATACTTGACGATCCGGTGGTACGCACCAAGCTGCTCAACTTCCGCTTTACAGTGATAGGAGAGGTTAACGGCGAGTCAACACTTGTTTCCGGAGAGGAGCACTTGACGATGCTGCAGGCGATAGGAATGGCCGGAGGTATATCGGAGTTTGGCGACCTCTCGAGAGTGAAGGTTATAAGGAGAGATGGCGATGATTCATATGTCTTCTATGTCAACCTGCTTACTGAGCAGTTCCTTACCAGCAGCTTCTACTTCGTGCATCCCAACGATGTTATAGTGGTTACACCACTCAAACAGAGGGCCTATCTGAAGTATGTGGCACCAAACCTCAATATATTGACCACATCAGTTAGTCTGTTGATTGGGATTGTGACACTGTTTAGTATAAGGTAGATTGTGGATTGATAGTAGAGATGGCAGAGAAAGAGCCGGCGGTAAACAAACTTGTCCGGCAAATTATACCAGCCGGCGTAAGAGCCCAAGCGATACCATGCAGTAAACACTAAACCCAAAACGGCTTGCGCAGCAAGCCCGAACGGAAACAAAGAACGATGAACGGCAAGCTTTGCTTGCCCGAACGAAAAACATAGAACTTTTTATTTATGAACCCATATCCTAGCACCCCTCCCGATTCCGACGATGTTGACCTCCGCAAGTATCTCTTCCTCTTCCTGAGAAACTGGCACTGGTTTTTTATTGCCATGTTCCTGAGCATCACCCTTGCCTACTTTACTAACAGGTACTCTACCCGTATCTACAGGGTAACGGCTACCCTGCTGATAGAAGATGACAAAGGCTCTACCAATCCACTGGGATCGGCAGGATTCGGCGGACCGGATGTTGTGGGGGGATTCGGACTATTTCCCAGTATGAAGAATATGCAGAACCAGCTTCTTATACTGCAGTCCAGAAGCCAGGTAACAAAAACTATTAAGGAACTCGACTTCGAAATCTCCTACTACCAGGAGGAGGTGATAGGTACACGCGAGGTCTATAATGAGGTGCCCTTTGTGGTTATTATCGATAAGAGCAAGCCACAGCCGCTGGAAATAACCTTCCGCCTCACTTTTACCGGACAGAACACCTTTAATATTACGGTCGAACCGAAAAGTAACGGAACAGAATGGTACAGCTACCTCTCTGAGAGCCGGGTACCACCAATAGCCCCCATACGCGAAGAGATAAGCGGCCGCTTTGGCGAACCTCTCGATGGCGGCGGATACGCCTTTACCATCATGCCAAGAGAGGGTGTCCCGCAGAGCAATAACGGCGAAACAAAACCATGGTTCTTTAACTTCAACAGCTACGACCACCTTATCACCCGCTGGGGACAGATGCTCGAACTAACACCCATGCACCGCGATGCCTCCATGGTGAGCCTCACCATCGAAACAGCCTGTCCTGCCAAAGCCGAGCTATTCCTCAATACACACCTCGAAATGTACCTCCAGCGTACGCTCGATAAGAAGAATCAGTTCGCTAATAACACCATAGCCTTTATAGACCTGCAGCTGGGTGCCATTACCGATTCGCTAAGCATCACAGAGGAGGCCCTGCAGCAGTACCGCCAGAACCACAGCGTGGTCGATCTCAGCTTCCAGGCACAGCAGCTCTTCGATCAGGTCACCGATCTGGGTAACCGCAAGGCCGAACTGCAACTGCA
>SLNP01000087.1 GCA_007132995.1 Bacteroidales bacterium
GGTTATACATCTTATCCATATCGGGCTCAAGAAGGTTGGGGTCGTTACTGGTGTGTGGCCTGTAGTGACCGTAGTTGTCAGGCTGATCATCATAAGGCTCAAAAAAGAGAGCGCCATGTGTGCCCATTATTCCGTCTATATACCCCTTAAAGGCGCCATACCTGAGAAAAGGATCAGCCTCTTTGGTGACAGGATGAACTCCCATGGTATAACCCTGTTCTTTCATAGAAGGGGCAAGTGACAGATCGGGTCTCAGCCACACCCTTGCAGTTAGTTCTCCGGCATCCTGCAGTTTTACGAAGCGGGCTGTCTGTGCAGCCGTGGCAATATCATGTATCTCTGTAACTCCCGCCTCACGGAGGGCTTTAAGGGCAGCCCTGTTCTCAGCAAGGCGTCGCTCTTCAGATTTGGGCCGGACAACCCGGCGAATAATCCCTATAGCGGGCGAACCTCTGTATATAAGGCCTGTGGGCATTCCATCTTCATCCACCTCCATACCATCTAGCGCACTATCTTCGAGGCCTGCAAGCCTTAGCGCTTCCGTGTTGGCCAGGTACATAGAACGGTCAAAATTATTCAGGAAACAGGGGTTTTCAGGTGTAATATCATCAATAATGGCCCGGCCAGGCTTCCATCTTTCTCTCCCATCTCTGTCAGAAGCGGCAGCTCCCAGAGCCCACTCTTCGTATGCACCCCAAAGGCCTCCGGTTATCCATTCGCCGGTACCAACTATTGCAGTTACCCTCTTTATCTCCTCCCTTAATCCCTCATCATCTGTAACAGTCATAAGGTTGGCATCATTTATAAGCTCTCCGGCCCTGTTGAAATGGACATGAGCATCTATAAAGCCAGGCACAACAAAAGCCCCTCTGAGATTCACCATGCGGGCACCAGCAGAAGCGTCCCTTCTCGCCTCCCTGGCTGACTCATAAACTCCGGTTATGATGTTGCCTGTGATAGCCACCGAGCCGGCAACCGGCATATCATCATCCATCGTATATATATATCCGTTATAGAGAATAAGATCGGCATCCCCCTGCCTGCAGGAGGTTAAAGAAACTGGTAAAACCAGAATAAGCGAAAATAGAAGAGGTACTAGTCTCATAAAACTCATATTTTAATAACAACACTAAATTAAAAATCAGATCAAAAAAACAATGCCCGGGCACGATTAATATACGCCACAGGTTGAAAAGGCAAATGAGAAGGCAGTAATCTCAGCTACCAATCAGAGTAAAGAACTGCTGCGCAAAATCGATATCGTCTTCCGGCAACCTGTGAAATATTGCCATCTTTTCACCCTCCCTGAAAAGGTAGACCAGGCCATTAAACCCATCCGTAAAGCCTGTAGCCACAGCCCCATCAACAACCTCATCCAGACCTGCATGTCTCAGATATGCATTGCTCATTGCTACAACATGCTCTTCATCATCTGCATTAAAGAGATAGAGAGTAAAGCGCCTCCCTTCAAACTCATAAACCGCCTCAAGGGCTCCCCTCAGAAAAGAGTGGCCCATTACACTCTCATTAATATATGTCTCTCCATTTATAACTCTGCCTGCAGAGGGGAGCATTCCGACAATGGGCGGCAATCCGGTCTCTCCCGGAAGGGCATCAGAAACAGCAGCGGCAAGAGGTATAAGATCATCCAGCACACTCTGGTCGGAAGAGTTTGTTGATATCTTTACATAATACCTGTCCTTAACAAAATTGACAATACCGGGTGCGCTATACCCCTGTGCCCCGATACTGTTGAAATCGTAGTCCGGAGCCCTCTCAAAAGAGTATATACCAAACGCCATCAGAGCTCTCTCTTGATCATACACTTCAACCCTGATTCGTTCTTCTCCGGCCACATACTCAGCTATGAAAAGCTCACAAAAACTGTAGGTAAAAAAGGCATCAGCAGCACCGTTTATGTAGTCCCACAGATCATCCGGAACATAATCGGGATACTCTCTCACAATCTCATAATCTCTGAATTCAGGAAATTCAACCCCCTGACTACTTAGAGTGGTGGCAGTAAAAGTCACCACCAAAAACAACATAAATAGCCTTACCAAAAAAAGATACGATCTCTTCATCTCTGCTCTCCTACTACTTTAACTATTTTATAAACAAATTATTGCAATATGATTACTTAAACTCCTGTATCCTCCGGCTCATTTTAAACCATAAATTCTCCCGGCACCGATGCAAGCCTCGAAATATCTGCAACCTTCTCCTTTACATTGAAGCCCTTAACGCAACTAGTGCAGCACTTATCACATCCGGCACAGGGGTCAGGCCCTGCCGCTATCTCCTGAAGCAGATCATATGCCATCGGGGCGTTGGCATACCCGTAAGCATACATATATGCTCTCATGAGATCAGGCAGAGGAAGCCCTCTGGGACAATCAGCAACACATTGTGAGCAGCCGTTACAATAGAGTCCGGCAACCGGCATTGCAGAGATAATATCGCGCCTCTCCTCTTCTGTCATGGTAATGTCTTCCATTATGGGAAGATTTGCCTCAACCTCGGTAAAGTTTCTCATTCCGGGTATTGTTGTATGAACCCCCGGATGCGACAGACACCACTTAATAGATGCAGAGGCATTAACAGGCTCTGTTCGCTGTCTGTCAAGAAAACCTCCGGCAACAGCCTTCATACAGACAACACCCATGCCGGCATCATTTGCCCTGCTAATGGCAGCGGCAACCTCATCTCTGTGATCCTGCTTGAAGTTGTATGAAACCACAACAACATCATAGTTTCCATTTTCAATCATGGCATCAATTACCTGAGGCTCATTTCTGTGGGTAGCGATTCCAATAAATTTGGCCCGACCCTCTCTCTTTATACGCAACAGCCTGTTCAGAACAGGTTCATGGTTCACCATCTCGGTTGTAGATGCATCGTGAATATGGAGAAAATCGACATAGTCCATCTGCAACCGCTCAAGGCTGATGTTAAACTGCTCTTCAAAATCATCACCTGTAGTGGCCGCCGAGGGCATCCCTGCCCTGTCTACACCGGCACAGCGAACCTTTGTGGCAATAGTGAACGAGTCACGGTCATAATCTTTAAGAACCTCTCCCAGCATAACCTCATTCTGCCCCCTCTGATAGCCGTGAGCAGTATCAATGTGTGTCATACCGCTCTCCAGGCAAGCTCTCATAAGCTGGGCATTAGACTGAGAGGCACCTATACTGACAACAGGAACCTTGACTCCGGTCTTCCCAAGGGTCCGGTGGATAATCTCTCTCTCTCTCCTGATACCAGAGGGAGGCTTCCTGTAACCCCCGGTCACAGGGTTAACAACCATTATACCGGCAGCTCCTGCGGCTCCGGATACAATAAATTTTCTTCTGTTAAATTGGCTCATGGTCTGGTTTATTTACGGTCAACAACTTTTGGCTGATGCAACGAACCCCTCTGCGATTTTCAAATAGGAGTGCCTTTGCTTACCTTTGGGGCAAAATAGTAAAAACAGACGACAAAAGATAGCTCTTGTGGTTTATAACATATATGGGTGAGACCCCTTTTAACCGATAAACCGAAACTACCAGGCTCACTCTATCACTTTATATCTCTTTTGCCGGTCGTAATATTCTAATGAAGAGGAGGCTGTTTTGAGCAGATATATCAAAGATATGATAAACAGGGGTGAAGGGCAACAGCTCGATTTCAAGTACTGTATATCCGACAGCCGTAAAATAGCCAAAACACTCTCCGCTTTCGCCAACAGCAGTGGCGGCACCCTGCTTATAGGAGTGAAGGACAACGGTTCCATAACCGGAGTAAGAGATGACGAAGAGGCATATATGATAGATACCGCAGCGCGGCTCTTCTGTAAACCTGAGATAGAGTACGAGATTGCACAACACACAGCAGAGGGCAAAAGCATACTGGAAGTCAGGGTAAAAAAAGGGAAAAGAAGACCCTATAAGGCAAAGGGAGAGGATGGGGTGTGGCGCCCCTACGCACGGCAGAATGATCAGAATCTTGTTGCAGGTAGGGTGTTGACAGATGTATGGATAAGAGAGAGCAGGAAGAGACCTGTCTTTATCAGCTTCTCTGAACCGGAACGGCTAATAATGCAGTACCTCAGAGAGAACAGCGGAATAACCCTTTCCGGATTCAGAAGACTTGCAGGAATATCATCATCCAGGGCACGCAACATACTGGTTAACATGATACTTTGCAATACCATTTCAATTAAACTGGATGAGAAGGGAGCCAGTTTTACCCTGCCGGAAGAAGACTCTGCAAGGGGCGCCTCGCTTCCGGATTGGCAAAAATAGTGTACCTTTGCACCATCCATCCGCATGGAATGGCAGCCCTCTGCCGGGGCGCACAGGCCGGTAAATCCCGGGAAATCAGATGGAAATTTCTTCACCCCCCTGCCGCCGGCGGGAAACTGATGTAACTCTTAATCATTATTCATTATTATGAACGAATTCAATACCGACTTAAAAATAGACAAATCCGATCTCTCACAAAAAATAAGAAGGATAAATATCCCTCCCCTCTCATTTGCACTATGCCGCAGACTTCTCGATGAGAATCCTGAACTCTCCTCAATAATAAAGGGTTCAGATACACCCGCAGAAGCCAAGGACAAACTACTCAAGCTCATTACCGACTGGTTTAAAGAGGGGCATGATGATGCATGGTCATACGCAAAGAGAGAGGCGATCGATAGCGGGTTGTATGAGAAGCTATCATGGCAGGAGATAGCAGCAATAAGGATATATGACTACCTCAATAATGCAGGCAGGGTATATGAGAACCTAAACAAGAGAAGGCGGGTCTCTGTCAACGACCCCTTTACAATAGTTTGGCTTGCATGGCATCACCGTAAGGGAGGGGGAAGGCCAGACTTCTTCCATGATATGTTACACCTCTTCAGGCAGTTTTCCGGAAAAGAGAGAAGGAGCATCCCCGAAACAGGGCAGGTCATGATCTGGATGGAGCGTTTCCCTGCAGGAACCACAGAGGCAATGATCAAAAACAGGGAACGCAACAGAGAGCGTATAATAAGAAAGCTGGCCCAGATAATCAGCAAAGAGGGAGGCAAAAATCCAGACTACACCTTTGGTGAAGGGATCAGCGAAGATGAGAAGATTGAGAAGGTAAAGGAGTGGTGGAATGACTATCTCTTTCATCTGGAGTTTGCAATCAGGACTCCCGAACGGATGAATGATATGCTCGATTACTCTCTCGACACAGACACCCTTGATATGCTCAAAAAAGCCAGAAAGGCCGGAATACCATTTTTTGTCAACCCCTATTACCTCTCTCTGATCAATGTCACAAATGAGAATCCTGTAACATACGCCGATCTCACCATAAGAGACTATGTTATATACAGCAAGGAACTTATTGCCGAGTACGGAAGAATAGAGGCATGGGAGAAGGAAGACAGGGTAGAGCCTGGCAAACCGAATGCTGCAGGGTGGCTTCTCCCAAACCAGACAAATATTCACAGACGCTATCCTGAAGTTGCAATACTAATACCTGATACTGCCGGCAGGGCCTGTGGTGGACTCTGCGTCTCATGCCAGAGAATGTATGATTTCCAGAGGGGAAATCTCAACTTCAACCTCGACAAACTGAGACCTGACGAGTGCTGGGAAGAGAAACTGGA
>SLNP01000120.1 GCA_007132995.1 Bacteroidales bacterium
CAAGTCTCAGCTTGTGATAAAGAGATTCATCTCTTTAAAGAGTCTGTTGACAGGGAGTCCCATCACATTGTAGAAACAGCCCTCTATCCTTCTGACAGCCAAATATCCGATCCACTCCTGTATACCATATCCTCCTGCCTTATCGTATGGTTTGTATCTGTCAATGTAGTAGTCAATCGCAGTACTATCAATATGATCAAAGAAAACCATTGTCTCTTCTGAGAAGAGCCTCTCTTTATTCGTATCTACCAGGGCTACCCCCGTTATTACACGGTGATCGCCCCCCGACAACCTACGGAGGCAACCAACGGCTTCACTCCTGCGGGAAGGCTTCGGCATAAGGGTATTACCTGAAATCACGACGGTGTCTGCTGTAATGAGAATATCTCCGTCATTGAGTTTGCTGGCAATACTTCTGGCCTTCTCAAGAGCAATAGTCTCTGCCACCTTATTAAGAGCAGTGTAAGGAGGGGGTATCTCGGAAGAAGAAGGCTCTGCAACATCAAAATCTATATCGAGCTTCCCCAGCAACTCCCTGCGCCGGGGAGACAAGGAACCGAGAATAACAGCTCTTCCCTTAAGCAAGTCGTTTATCATAATAATTACAATGTCATCCGATTTATGTAACAGCTCTCCTGATAGAAAAGAGAGAAGGTCTGCCTGATCAGAAAAGATAGCTTAAAATGATCTTTACAACAGCAGTATAGAGAATGCCTGCAAACATCACAGCCTTCATGAGCCTGCCGGCTATCCGGAGATACCCTTCACCTCTTCCAATAACCATCATAACCGACACAGAGGCCAGAGGTATAGCCAGTGCAACAGTTATATATCCCAGGGTATAGAGGTCTGTGATATAAAACCACCACGCCAGGTACAGTGCAGCAACAGTTAGTAGTGACAGGGTTGCCACTACATAGCGGCTGGACTTCACCCCGGCAACAACCGGAAGTGTGTGCCTGTTGTGAGCAAAATCTCCCTTATGGCCTTTAATATCTTTAATAATCTCTCTTATAAGGCTTGTCAGGAATGCAAAGAGCGAGAAGCCTGCACACCATATAAGAAGCAGGTTATAGTCGGGCTGCTCAATTGTATTAATGCTATAGAATGCTGAGAGAGCTGCTATCTCATATATTACCACAATCATAGGCACTGCTGCTATAAGCAATGCTACCACTATATTCCCTGTAAGCAGCTGCCTTTTGTAGGTAGATGAGTAGAAGTAGAGCAGTCCCGAGACAACAAGAAAGAGTATTCCAAGAGAAGTATGTCCTACCCTCCATGACAGAAAAAACCCGGCAGAAACAGCAATCAGATTGAGGATATTGTGTAGCATCATTGCCCTCCTGCGGGGTATTGTTTTGCCAACAATAATATCGCCTCTTGTAATCAGATCGGTCTTAATATCAAAGTAGTCATTGATAACATAACCACCGGCGGCAAGCATAACTGTTGAGGCCAACATCAGAATAAAGTCAGCAAGAGGAAGTTTTAGTGATGCGGCAACAGTCTCGCCTGTCAATGTCTTCAACTCCATCGCGCCAAGGAGCGAGTCAATTAGAAAATAGCGCAACACAACCATAGCAAGCACAATAATGGCAAGATTGTGCCAGCGGATCAATCTTAGAAAATCGATAACTATTCTACCAACTGTGAGCCTCATCATCATTCATCCATTTCCCGTGAAGGCGCAGAACCTGCTCTATCACATCTCTGACACATCCCTCGCCACCTCTTTTGTCAGAAATATAGTCTGATATTGCTTTAATTTCGCTATCGGCGTCGGCAGGACATGCCGCTACCCCGGCCATTTTCATCACCCCATAATCGGGAATATCATCACCCATGTAGAGTACTGAATCCTTCTGAGCCGAACACTTTGCCAGAAAGTGGTTAAACTGCTCTCTTTTAGAACTGCTCCTCATATAGATATCGACTACTCCCAGCCCTTCAAGTCTTTTGATATATCCGTCGCAATAACCACCGGAAATAACAGCTATGTTGTAATCTCTCCGTAGTGCAAGCTGTATGGCATATCCATCTCTGACATTAACGGTACGCCCCGGTATACCGCCTGCAATCATCGGTATTGTCTGGTAAGAGAGCACACCATCCATATCAAAGATAAAGGTGTCTATTCCTGTCAGTCTCTCCTTGAAATTAGTCATCTTTCAGGTCCTTTTGATAGTAAATTATTGATTCGGTCACAACCCTGTATAGCTCATGCAATATAGGGTTATCTTTAAGCTCTTCCATATGGCGCACTACTGTTTTGTTGTCTCCTCTTACTGCCGGACCCGTCTGCGACCTCTCCGGACCCTTAAATACTATCTTACGGAATGTTTCGTCCAGAAGCGGACCAAAGAGCTCCCTCCCTATACCCTCTTTCATGGCCAGGTCATATCCGGCATGCACCATATGGTTAACAAAGTTGCAGACAAAGACAGCAGAGAGGTGTAGTCGCCTTCTCTTTCTGCTGTCGGCATGATAAGCCCTGTCTGATATGAGTGAGGCAAGGCGGTCTATCTTTTCAAGGGTATAATAATCGGAAGCCTCCGTAAAAAGCGGTATTTCAGCCATATTAATATCCTCACCCCTTGTAAAGGTCTGAAGCGGATAGAGAACTCCAAACCTGCCAGAGCAGGCCTTAAGAATATCAGCATCACTGCCACCGCTGGTATGAACAACCACGCACTTTTCAGGAACCAATAAAGTATCAGCCACCCCTTGCAGACGGTTGTCGGGTACAGCCACAATTGCAAAATCACATCCGGCGGGTACAATCAATTTACTGGTGACATAGCGCCTGAGAGCAGGATGCACTCTATCAACAGGAGAGTGCTCCGGAATAATGACTGCTCCAACGGGGACACCTGCTCTCAGAAAGGCAAGAGCAAGAGTCTCTCCTACATTACCGCAGCCGATAAAGGCAACCAGGGGTTTACTGTTCATATAGCAGCTTTACCGAGGAGATAAATCGTCAGCACCACCACTATTTACCATACAGATCCTCCTCCATCTCTGTAACCTCAATCTGATATACCCTGTATGGCATATATGGGTGGTTAGCGCTGTTGTACAGATAATTACACTCCCAGAAAGCCTCGCCTGACACTAAAAGCATAACAGGTGAAGTGAACTGGGACAGATACTCCATAAAAGCAGAAGGGTTACAGAGGTAGAATGTATCAGAGGTTATTCCTGCGAGGTTGAAACGGGCGCTGTTATTCTCTACATCGAAATGGACTCTGGCAGGCTCCTTCTGGAGTGTCCTGACCACATCATTACCACATCCACACCTTACCTGCTTCTTACACCCGGTATCAAGAAACAAAGGCACCATCAACACCATTACAATGAGCGCCTTACGGAGAACGGTATAATTCATAATTAATCTTTAACAGGTTAAAGCTGACAGGTTTAACTACCACCCGGCTATTTATGTATGATAAGGAGATTTGCTCCTCATGTCTTATAACTACTCCATTTTATAACGCCTCAGGGTTCTGGGAATGCCCTCTGCCCTACCTGTGTTAATCATTATGTAGAACGAACAAGGAAGGGCAAATAGTATACCTGCAGCGGGAACAAAGATAAGAATTAATCAAGGTGAAAAAAACCGCCACAGATGGTTCTGCAGCGGTTTATAATTCACGCGGAGGAAGCTAGGCTTGCGCCGTAGGGCCACCAAAAGAGGAGGGCATAACGGGCCCGGAACCCTTGACCTCCTTAATGGTGCCATGTACCGACTCGTACTTGGCTATATTATCCTCAAGCGCCGATGCCAGCCTTTTGGCATGTTCCGGGGTAAGTATTATCCTTGACTTAACAGGCGCCTTGGGAATGCCGGGCATTATCCTTACAAAATCTATGACAAACTCGCCCGATGAGTGTGTGATAACGGCGAGGTTAGAGTAGATACCCTGTGCAACCTCATCATTAAGCTCAATGCTGATCTGTCCGCTTCCCTTTTTATCTTCCATATTATTCCTCCTGGTTATTCACCTGCCGTGTCAAGCTCCGACTCTTCAGCTACCGGAGACATGAGACTCTCATACTCTTCCAGTGATCCTACAATGATATTGTTATATTCACGGGTACCGGTTCCGGCAGGTATCAGATGT
The DNA here is from genome assembly GCA_007132995.1 of Bacteroidales bacterium. Classification (GTDB taxonomy): domain Bacteria; phylum Bacteroidota; class Bacteroidia; order Bacteroidales; family VadinHA17; genus SLNP01. Next base: position 4,125 of record SLNP01000120.1, read on the forward strand.
CCTACAATAACATTCTCTTTCAGGCCCTCAAGCCTGTCTATCTTACCCATTATGGCGGCCTCGTTCAGAACCTTGGTTGTCTCCTGGAATGACGCCGCAGAGAAGAAGCTATTGGTCTGTAGTGCTGCTCTTGTTATTCCCTGAAGCACCTGACTTGATGTTGCAGGAACCGCATCACGCGACTCAACGAGCTTAAGGTCTTTTCGCTTAAGGAGAGAGTTTTCATCTCTGAGCTTTCTGGCTGTTACAACCATTCCGGGTTTCAGTGTCTGTGAATCTCCGGAATCGATAATAACCTTCTTGTCGAAAATCCAGTCATTATCACCCATGAAATCGAGCTTATCGACAATCTGTTTTTCAAGGAATTTTGTATCACCCGGATCAATGATCTCAACCTTTCTCATCATCTGTCTTACGATGATCTCAAAATGTTTGTCATTTATCTTAACACCCTGCAGCCTGTAAACCTCCTGAATCTCATTGACAATATATTCCTGAACTTTTGTCGGCCCCTTTATGTTGAGTATATCTGTGGGAGTTATGGCCCCGTCTGAAAGGGGTATTCCGGCTCTGACATAATCATTCTCCTGAACCAGTATCTGTTTAGAGAGGGGTACAAGATATTTTTTCACCTCTCCGGCCTTGCTTGTAACTATGATTTCCCTGTTACCTCTCTTTATTCTTCCAAACGATATCTCACCATCAATTTCGGCCACAATAGCAGGATTGGATGGATTTCTCGCCTCGAATAGTTCGGTAACACGGGGAAGACCACCGGTTATATCGCCAGACTTACCTATTGCACGGGGTATCTTGACAAGTATGTCACCAGCAGACACACTGCTGTCTTTGTCAACCACAAGATGTGCTCCCACCGGCAGGTTATATGACTTAACTTCGACGCCCTCGGCCGACATAATTTTTATTGTCGGGTTCTTCGATTTATCACGGCTCTCGACAATAACCTTTTCACGGAAACCGGTCTGTTCGTCAGACTCCTCCCTGTAGGTCACACCATCAATAAGGTGGTCAAAAGCCACAGAGCCGTCGGTCTCAGAAATTATAACCGCGTTAAACGGATCCCACTCGCAAATCAGGCGACCCTTTTCAACCTCGTCACCCGGCTTTACATAAAGCCTTGAGCCATAAGGTATTGAGTGAGCCGTAAGGGATATTCCTGTCTTTTTATCAACTATTCTGAGTTCAGCCAGACGGCCTATAACCATACTAAGTTTACCACCGGCCGGGTCATTCTTCTCAACGACCTTAAGCTCATCTATCTGCACTATACCATCATATCTCGCTATAAGGCTGGAGTCAGTGGTGATATTCGATGCGGTACCTCCAACATGGAAGGTACGCAGCGTCAGCTGGGTTCCTGGTTCACCAATACTCTGCGCTGCAATAACACCAACCGATTCACCCTTCTGAACCATCTTGCCTGTTGCCAGGTTTCTGCCGTAGCATTTTCCGCAGACTCCATGTTTCGATTCACATGTAAGAACCGATCGTATTTCAACCTGTTCAATAGGTGACTCTTCAATTGCACGGGAAAGCTCTTCGGTCAGTTCAGAACCGGAAGAGACCAAAACATCACCGGTAAGGGGATGATATACATCGTGTACCACAGTACGGCCAAGCATTCTCTCATACAGGGTCTCCACTATCTCCTCATTCTTCTTTATGGTAGTTGCCACCAACCCTCTCAGGGTGCCACAATCAGGCTCTGTGATTATCACATCTTGTGATACATCTACCAGACGACGGGTAAGATAGCCGGCATCTGCTGTCTTGAGAGCGGTATCAGCAAGACCCTTACGGGCACCGTGGGTAGAGATAAAGTACTCCAGAACAGAGAGTCCCTCCTTGAAATTTGCAAGAATGGGGTTCTCAATTATTTCTGATCCGGAGGCGCCAGATTTCTGAGGCTTTGCCATCAGACCTCTCATTCCGGATAGCTGTCTGATCTGCTCTTTAGACCCCCGTGCGCCCGAGTCAAGCATCATGTATACAGGATTAAAACCTTGCCGGTCTCCACTCAGCTGCTTCATCAGCTCCTGGGTCAGTCTGGCATTGGCGTGGGTCCATATATCTATTATCTGGTTATACCTTTCGTTGTTGGTAATGAACCCCATACTGTAGTTACCCAGAACCTCTTCAACGCTATCATATCCATCCTTCACGATATCAGCCTTCAAATCGGGAACAATAACATCATCAAGATTGAAAGAGAGGCCGCCCCTGAAGGCCATGTTGTAGCCCATGTATTTGATATCATCAAGGAAATCAGCTGTTTTGGCAACGCCTGATAGCTTAAGAACCTTACCGATTATGTCACGAAGTGACTTTTTGGTAAGCAGCTCATTGATAAAACCCACCTCTTCGGGTACAGACTCGTTGAAAATAACACGCCCAACAGTAGTCTCTATAATATGATCTACCCTTTTGTTGTCAATTATATCGCTAACCTTAACCTTTATTACGGCATGCAGGTCAGCCCTTCTCTCATTATAGGCAATTTTTACCTCTTCCGGTGAATAAAAAGTGAGACCATCGCCCTTAACCTTTTCATCTTTGGTGTTCCGCTTCGCCTTTGTCATGTAGTACAGACCAAGAACCATATCCTGCGACGGAACTGTAATAGGTGCACCATTAGCCGGATTGAGAATATTGTGTGCGGCAAGCATCAATATCTGCGCCTCAAGAATGGCAGCGTTACCAAGAGGCAGGTGTACAGCCATCTGGTCACCATCAAAGTCGGCATTAAATGCGGTACAGACCAGAGGGTGGAGCTGTATCGCCTTTCCCTCTATAAGTTTTGGCTGAAAGGCCTGAATACCAAGCCTATGAAGGGTAGGCGCACGATTAAGAAGTACCGGGTGCCCCTTGAGAACATTTTCAAGTATGTCCCAAACCACGGGATCTTTTCTGTCAACTATCTTCTTGGCCGACTTAACCGTCTTAACTATACCTCTCTCTATCAGCTTCCTTATAACGAAAGGCTTATATAGTTCGGCCGCCATATCTTTGGGTATACCGCATTCATGCAGCTTGAGTTCCGGTCCGACAACTATTACCGAGCGTGCTGAGTAGTCAACCCTTTTACCCAGCAGGTTTTGCCTGAACCGCCCCTGTTTACCTTTAAGGCTGTCGCTAAGCGACTTGAGTGGTCTGTTTGCATCAGTCTTAACGGCATTCGCCTTGCGTGAGTTATCAAGAAGAGAGTCAACAGCCTCCTGGAGCATTCTCTTCTCATTACGCAAAATAACTTCGGGTGCCTTTATCTCAATAAGGCGCTTCAGCCTGTTATTCCTTATTATCACCCTTCTGTAAAGGTCGTTAAGGTCGCTTGTGGCAAATCTCCCCCCATCGAGAGGCACCAGAGGCCTCAGCTCAGGAGGTATTACAGGCACGACACGCAGAACCATCCATTCCGGATTATTCACACTCTTTGAGGCCCTGAATGCCTCAACCACCTGCAGTCTTTTAAGCGCCTCATTTTTCCTCTGCTGGGAGGTCTCTGTATTGGCCTTATGTCTCAATGTGTATGAAAGCTCATCCAGATCGAGTCGCATCAGAAGCCGGTTAAGGGCCTCTGCGCCCATATCAGCAATAAACTTGTCGGGATGATCATCTTCAAGCTGCTGATTATCCTTGGGTAGTGATTCAATAATATCCAGATACTCCTCCTCTGTAAGAAAGTCAAGGTAGTTAACCCCATCGGTCAACTTAATACCGGGATTTATTACCACATATCTCTCATAATATATTATCGAGTCAAGTTTCTTTGTTGGTAATCCCAGCAGGTAACCTATTTTGTTGGGAAGTGACCGGAAGTACCATATATGTGCAACCGGTACAACCAGTGATATATGCCCCATTCTCTCCCTTCTCACCTTTTTTTCAGTCACCTCGACCCCGCAGCGGTCGCACACTATTCCTTTGTAGCGAATACGCTTGTACTTTCCACAGTGACATTCAAAATCCTTTACAGGCCCGAATATCCTCTCACAAAACAGGCCATCGCGTTCCGGCTTATAGGTCCTGTAGTTGATGGTCTCTGGTTTGAGAACCTCGCCACTTGAGCGGTCGAGTATCTCCTCCGGAGAAGCTAACCCTATAGATATCTTGGAGTAGCTTGGTTTTGTCTTGATATCTCTTTTGAACGACATATTTCGTTGTCTCTTTACATTAATGAACCAATTAATCAAGTATCACACTCAGTCCCAGCCCACGCATCTCGTGCAGGAGCACATTGAGAGACTCTGGTATTCCGGGCTGCGGCATTAGTTCGCCCTTCACAATGGCCTCATAGGCTTTCGCCCTTCCCATAACATCATCAGACTTGATAGTAAGAATCTCCTGAAGAATGTGGGCAGCACCAAATGCCTCCAGTGCCCATACCTCCATCTCACCAAACCTCTGTCCTCCGAACTGGGCCTTACCTCCAAGAGGCTGCTGTGTTATAAGAGAGTAGGGGCCGATTGAGCGGGAGTGCATCTTGTCATCTACCATATGGCCCAGTTTAAGCATATAGATGACACCAACGGTGGCTGGCTGGTCGAACCGCTCTCCAGTATTGCCGTCGAAAAGATATGTTTTACCATATCGGGGAAGTCCGGCCTCATCAGTATATTTGGTTATCTGTTCAATAGATGCACCATCGAAAATCGGGGTTGAAAAGCTGAGCCCAAGTTTCTGGCCGGCCCATCCAAGAACTGTCTCATATATCTGCCCCAGGTTCATTCTCGAGGGCACTCCCAGAGGATTCAGAACGATATCGACAGGGGCACCATCTTCCAGGAACGGCATATCTTCAGCTCTTACAATTCTGGCAACTATACCCTTGTTACCGTGCCTTCCTGCCATCTTATCACCCACACGAACCTTTCGTTTTTTCGCCACATAGACCTTGGCCATTCTCAGAATTCCTGCGGGTAGTTCATCTCCGATAGTTATATTGTATTTCTTCCTCTTATGAATGCCATCAATCCCCTTATACTTGTTGGTATAGTTATGGAGCAGCTGCTTAATCTGATCATTTTTCTTCTTATCGGTAGTCCACTTGGCTGGATTGACATTCAGAAAATCAATATCCTGCAGCTGTTTGAGGGTAAACTTGGTACCTTTTGGTATAACATCGACATTGAGATAATCTTTCACACCTTGTGAAGTCTTGCCATTAACAAGAATAAACAGCTTATCTATAAGCCTGGCTCTCAAATCTTCAGCGGCTCTATTAAACTCAGCCTCTATCTTCTCAATAAGAGGTTTCTCTGTTGTTTTAGACTTCCGGTCCTTAACAGCTCTTGTAAAGAGTTTTTTATCAATCACCACACCCTCAAGGGATGGACCTGCCTTCAGAGATGCATCTTTCACATCACCGGCCTTATCGCCAAATATTGCCCTGAGCAGTTTCTCTTCGGGCGATGGGTCTGACTCACCCTTGGGGGTGATTTTACCTATCAGTATATTGCCCGGTTTTATGTGGGCTCCAATCCGTATTATTCCATTCTCATCAAGGTCTTTGGTCGCCTCCTCACTAACATTGGGAATGTCTGAGGTAAGCTCTTCCAGGCCTCTTTTTGTATCTCTGACCTCAAGCAGATATTCGTCTATATGTACTGATGTGAACAGGTCTTCCTGCACCACCCTGTCAGATATCACTATTGCATCCTCAAAGTTATAGCCTTTCCACGGCATAAAAGCAACTTTCAGGTTCCTGCCCAGCGCCAGTTCACCACCTTTAGTGCCATAACCTTCGGTCAGTACCTGCCCTTTCTTTACCTTCTCGCCTTTTTTTACTACCGGAACCAGATTTATACAGGTATTCTGATTGGTCTTCTTGTATTTTGGCAGGAGGTATCTCTTTATATCCTCATCAAATGTTACAAACTTCTCCTCGTCAGAGCGGGTATATCTCACAACTATCTCATTGGCATCAACATACTCAACTATACCGTCGCCTTCAGCCGCAATAAGAATTCTGCTGTCTTCTATCACTTTAGACTCAAGTCCTGTTCCGACCAACGGGGCCTCGGGTCTCATTATGGGAACAGCCTGACGCATCATATTTGACCCCATAAGTGCCCTGTTTGCATCATCATGCTCAAGGAAGGGTATCAGCGAGGCCGCAATGGATGCTATCTGATTGGGTGCCACATCCATCATCTTAACCTTGCTTATCTCCTCATGGGGATAGTCAGCCTCAAAGCGACATTTGGCTCTGGGATTGACAAAGGTTCCGTCATCATTAAGAGGGGCATTTGCCTGTGCAATTACAATATCCTCCTCCTCTTCAGCCGAAAGCCAGACAACATTCTGGTCGTTGAGGTCAACAACCCCTTCATCCACTTTACGGTAGGGTGTCTCTATAAAGCCGAGGTTATTGATTTTGGCATATACACAGAGTGATGAGATCAGACCGATATTCGGTCCCTCAGGCGTCTCGATAGGACAAAGCCTGCCATAGTGGGTGTAGTGAACATCTCTCACTTCAAAACCGGCCCTCTCCCTTGAAAGTCCGCCGGGACCCAGCGCAGAAAGTCTTCTTTTGTGAGTCATCTCAGCCAGAGGATTGGTCTGATCCATAAACTGAGATAGCTGGTTAGTTCCGAAGAAAGAGTTGATTACAGATGATAATGTTTTAGAGTTAATCAGGTCTACGGGCGTAAACACCTCATTATCACGAACATTCATTCGCTCTCTGATTGTTCTTGCCATACGGGCAAGACCAACCCCAAACTGTGTTGAGAGTTGTTCACCCACAGTTCTCACCCTCCTGTTGCTCAGATGATCAATGTCATCGACATCGGTTTTTGAGTTTATAAGCTCAATCAGGTACCCGATTATCGCTATTATATCCTCCCGTGTAAGTACGCTTACATCGGGAGCTATATCAAGATTCAGTTTGGTATTTATCCTGTAGCGCCCTACATTACCGAGGTCATATCTCTTATCGGAGAAGAACAGTTTATCTATGACATCGCGCGCTGTTGCCTCATCTGGCGGCTCTGAGTTTCTCAGCTGTCTGTATATATAGACAACAGCCTCCTTTTCAGAGTTGCACGGATCTTTCTGCAGGGTATTATAAATAATTGCAAAATCGTTGAGATTGAAATCCTCCTTATGGAGCAAAACTGTTTTGGCACCGGAGTCAACGATCATATCAATATGGTGATTCTCTATCGTAGTTTCCCTGTCTATAACAACCTCATTTCTCTCGATAGAGACCACCTCACCTGTGTCTTCATCAACAAAGTCCTCTATCCAGCTCTTAAGAACCCTTGCGGCGAGCCTTCTGCCGACCAGTCGTTTAAGGTTCGTTTTTGATACCTTATGTTCATCAGCCAGATTGAAAATCTCGAGTATCTCTTTGTCACTCTCAAAGCCTATAGCCCTCAACAGGGTGGTTACGGGAAGTTTCTTCTTCCTGTCAATATAGGCATACATGACATTATTTATGTCGGTGGCAAACTCAATCCACGAACCCTTGAATGGTATAATTCTGGCTGAGTAGAGCTTTGTTCCATTTGCATGGATGCTCTGGCCAAAAAAGACACCGGGTGAGCGATGAAGCTGTGAAACCACGACCCTTTCGGCACCATTTATAACAAAGGTACCCCTCTCGGTCATGTATGGAACGGTTCCGAGGTAGACATCCTGTATCACGGTATCAAAATCCTCATGTTCCGGATCGGTACAAAAGAGCTTCAGTTTTGCCTTCAGAGGTACGCAGTAGGTCAGGCCTCTCTCCAGGCATTCATCGATAGAGTATCTTGGTGGATCGAGTGAGTAGTCGATAAAGTGGAGCTCAAAGTTATTCCTGGTGTCGGTAATTGGAAAGTTATCGAGAAAAACCTGATATAGTCCCTCTCTCTTCCTCTCTTCCGGAGTTGTACCGAGCTGGAAAAACTCAGTAAATGATTTAAGCTGTATATCAAGGAAATCAGGGTATACAAGCGCTTTTTCCCTTGTCGCAAAATTGATTCGTTCTGTTGTATGTGAGGACATTGACGGATGGAATTAATTGAACTTACAAACTATCAGTATAATAAAAAGGCTTAGAACCCCTTGCTCTCAAGGGGCTCTAAACCCATATCCCTCTATTCAGGTTTGTTCTATTTGAGTTCAACTTCAGCTCCTGCTTCAACTAATTGATTTTTAATAGCTTCTGCCTCTTCTTTTGAGACTCCTTCCTTAACCGCACCGGGTGCAGCATCGACAACTGCCTTTGCTTCTTTAAGCCCAAGTCCGGTAAGTTCCTTAACAAGTTTAACTATCTGAAGCTTCTGCCCTCCTGGTGCTTTAAGTACAACATCGAAAGAGGTCTTCTCTTCAACCTCTTCCTCTGCACCACCTGCTCCGGGTCCGGCAACCGCTACTGCAGCTGCAGCAGGCTCGATTCCATACTCCTCTTTGAGAATATCTGCGAGTTCGTTTACCTCTTTAACGGTCAGGTTTACCAGTTCTTCTGCAAATTTCTTAAGATCTGCCATTTCTGTAATTATTAGTGTTGGGTTTGATAAAAAATTTTCTACTCTCTGTTTGATAGTGTTTCAAGAACACCATGAATTGTATTACCGCCTGACTGCAGTGCCGAAACAACATTTTTAGCGGGCGACTGCAGAAGCAGGATAATATCTGCGATCAGTTCATCGCGCGATTTAAGTGCTGCAAGTGAATCGAGCATCTCATCGCCGATATATACTGTATCTTCGATATAGGCTGCTTTAAGAAGCGGTTTGTCAAGTTTCGCATTCTTCTTCCGAAAATCCTTAATAAGCTTTGCCGGGGCATTTCCGGTATTGGAAAACATGACAGAGGTGGGTCCGACAAGTGTCTCGTAGAGCTCTTCGAAATCTTGGTCTGATTGCTCAAACGCTCTCTTAAGGAGGGTGTTCTTCACGACTACCATTTTAATCTCCTTTTCGAAGCACTTCCTTCTTAGTGTACTTGTCTGTTCTGCGTTCAGCTCGGCTGTATCGGCCAGATAAAAGTGACTGAACTCTTTAATCTGTTCAGTCAGACTCTCTATGATATTAGCTTTCTCTTCCTGTCTCATCTCAGTACTCCTTTTTGTTTAAATACTCTCGTCGAGTCCTTTAGGGTCAACTTTAACTCCGGGGCTCATGGTACTTGACAGGTGTATTGACCTGATATATATACCTTTAGCAGCAGCCGGCTTAAGTTTGTTCACCGTTGAGATGAACTCCCTTGCGTTCTCAGCGATCTTTTTAGGTTCAAAAGAGACTTTTCCGATTGAGGTGTGAACGATTCCATACTTATCTACCTTGAAATCGATCTTTCCCTGCTTAACATCTTTAACAGCCTTTCCTACATCCATAGTAACCGTTCCGCTTTTTGGATTGGGCATCAATCCACGCGGACCCAGTATTTTACCGAGCTGACCAACTTTACCCATAACTGACGGCATGGTTATAACCACATCTATATCGGTCCATCCACCTTTAATCTTCTCGACATATTCATCGAGTCCTGCATAGTCAGCACCGGCCTCTCTGGCCTCTGCCTCCTTATCAGGTGTGCATAATACAAGTACTGTTATCTGCTTACCTGTACCATGGGGTAATGAAACGACACCACGAACCATCTGGTTCGACTTACGCGGATCCACGCCTAATCTTACATCAATATCGACGGAGGCATCAAATTTGCTGGTTGTAATCTCTTTAACAAGCTTTGCCGCCTCCGTTAATGAATAAAGCTTTTCAGGTTCTATCTTTGACCGTGAAAGCTTTTGGTTCTTGGTAAGTTTAGCCATTTTATCCTTCTCTTAATCTTAATTGTTAGTTTGCTGCGGGAAAAGCACCTTTTACGGTTATCCCCATACTTCTGGCAGTACCGGCAACCATTTTCATGGCAGACTCAACTGTAAAACAGTTTAAGTCCTGCATCTTGTCCTGCGCAATTGTTCGTACTTGTTCCCAGGTCACAGAGGCAACCTTCATCCTGTTGGATTCAGATGAACCCTTGGAGATTTTTGCTGCTTCTACCAGTTGGACTGCTACCGGAGGAGTTTTTGTTACAAAGTCAAAAGACTTGTCTTTGTAAACGGTAATTACCACCGGTATAACCTTTCCTGCCTTATCCTGGGTCCTCGCATTAAACTGCTTACAGAATTCCATGATATTCACCCCCTTTGCACCCAGTGCCGGGCCTACAGGAGGGGAAGGATTTGCCGCACCGCCGCGAATCTGTAATTTAATTAATCCTGCGACTTCTTTAGCCATAATTTAAGTATTTGCGTGTTTATTGCGAGAGCTTGACCACCACTCAGGAAGCATTATATGATATTGTGGTGATCAATATCTTCGTTAATTCTCTTTTTCAACCTGCATAAAGCTTAGCTCAAGTGGAGTCTTTCGTCCAAAAATTTTAACCATAACCTTGAGCTTCTTCTTTTCAGCATTTACCTCTTCAATTACACCGGTAAAACTATTGAATGGTCCGTCTATTACCTTTACAGTTTCGCCTACCACAAAGGGAATAGTCAGCTCTTCATCGCTCGATGCCAGCTCATCGACCTTTCCAAGAATCCGGTTTATTTCGGAAGTTCTAAGCGGAACCGGTTCTCCATCGGTAGAACCGAGGAAGCCCATCACATTGGGTATGTTTCTCAATACATAAGGAACCTCTCCGGTCAGTATGGCCTCTACCAGGACATATCCGGGAAAGAAGTTGCGCTCTTTGCTAACCTTTTTTCCGGCCTTTATCTGATAAACCTTTTCGGTTGGTATGAGAACCTGGGTTACCAGTTCGCCAAGATTGAGTCTGGCGACTTCGCTCTCAATATACTCTTTAACCCTTTTCTCCTTACCGCCGATAGCCCGCAGAACATACCACCTTTTTGCGACTTCACTCATCTGAACTACTCACTTTTAATACAATAGCCCATACAGGAAGGCCATAACATTATCGAAGGAAAAGTCCATCAAAGCGACGATAAGAATAATTATCAATGATGCCACCATGACAAGTATTGCGCTGTTCTGCAAGTCATTCCATGACGGCCATGTTACCTTATGCACTAGTTCAGTGAACGATTCCTGAATATACCTCTTAATCCTCATCCTCAAAGTATGAATTTGCACGGGAGGAGAGACTCGAACTCCCGACACCTGGTTTTGGAGACCAGTGCTCTACCAACTGAGCTACACCCGTATTCCATCCTGCTTGCCGGTAGCGGATATTATATCTCCGCACCGGTTATCGCAGGCAATAGTATATTATCAGTCAAGTACTTCAATAACCTGTCCTGCTCCAACAGTACGACCGCCTTCGCGAATAGCAAAGCGGAGGCCTATGTTGATAGCTACAGGATATATAAGATCGACTGTAATGGTAACATTATCACCCGGCATCACCATCTCAACTCCGTCGGGGAGCTTGATTTCACCGGTAATATCAAGAGTTCTGAGGAAGAACTGGGGACGGTAGTTATTATGGAATGGAGTATGTCTTCCACCCTCCTCTTTCTTCAGAACATATATCTCGGCCTTAAACCTCATGTGGGGAGTTATTGTTTTGGGTTTGGCAAGCACCATACCTCTTTTAATCTCCTTTTTGTCAACACCCCTGAGAAGCAGACCAACATTGTCACCGGCCTCACCTCTGTCAAGAATCTTACGGAACATCTCCACACCTGTACAAACAGTTTTACTCTTGGTACTAGCGCCCAGACCTATCATCTCGAGTTCGTCCCCGGTATTAACTACACCGGTCTCTATTCTTCCTGTCGCTACTGTACCACGACCGGTTATTGAGAAGACATCTTCCACCGGAAGGAGGAAAGGCTTCTCATGATCGCGCGGAGGTACTGGTATATACTCATCAACTGCAGCCATGAGTTCCATTACCTTATCTTCCCACTTCTCATCACCGTTAAGCGCTCCAAGTGCAGATCCCTGAATTACAGGAACATCATCACCATCAAACTTATAGAAGCTAAGCAGATCGCGAATCTCCATCTCGACAAGTTCGAGAAGCTCCTCGTCGTCTACCATATCGACCTTGTTCATAAATACTACAATCCTGGGTACATTAACCTGGCGTGCAAGCAGGATATGTTCCCTGGTTTGTGGCATAGGTCCGTCAGTTGAGGCTACAACAAGAATAGCGCCGTCCATCTGGGCGGCACCGGTTACCATATTCTTCACATAGTCAGCGTGACCGGGGCAGTCCACATGCGCATAGTGGCGAGCTTCCGTCTGGTATTCAACATGGGCGGTATTTATAGTTATACCTCTCTCCTTCTCTTCAGGAGCGTTGTCGATTGAGTCGAAGTCCCTGATTTCAGACAGACCTCTCTTGGCAAGAACCATGGTGATGGCTGCGGTAAGTGTGGTCTTTCCATGGTCAACATGACCTATGGTTCCGATATTCACATGTGGCTTCGTCCTTTCAAATTTTTGTTTAGCCATAACTCCAAGCGTATTAGTAGTAGTTTTTAATTTATAGTTGTTTCCTGTTTAAGCCGCGCAGAAGCCCTTTTAAAGTTGAGCCGAAGACGGGAATTGAACCCGTGACCCCTTCCTTACCAAGGAAGTACTCTACCTCTGAGCTACTTCGGCAACGAAATTGAGCGGGAGACGGAATTCGAATCCGCGACCCTCAGCTTGGAAGGCTGATGCTCTACCAACTGAGCTACTCCCGCTTATATTCTGTTGCACAGGATCGGTAAGTTACCGGGTTCAAATAATCTCTCTGTTGTGGGGAGAGCAGGATTCGAACCTACGAAGTCATAAGACAGCAGATTTACAGTCTGCCCCAGTTGGCCACTTTGGTATCTCCCCTTGTCCGGTTACAAATCTGTCCCGTGCATCTATTGTTTACCCATGAGCCGATGAAGGGATTCGAACCCCCGACCTGCAGATTACAAATCAGCTGCTCTGACCAACTGAGCTACATCGGCGATATGAAAGAACGACCTGATTTCCGGCATCGTTCAAAGGTCCGAAAATCGGTTTGCAAATGTATTAATTATATTTCAAAAACAAAAAACCAGAGGGGTATTTTTTCTTTTTCAGATCCCCTTCATCTTCTCCTTCTGTTTTGTAAGCTGTTTACGCAAGGCATCAACTGTAGAGTCGAAGGCTTCTTCGAAGGTCTTACTCTGTTTGCGGGCAAAGAGAGGCCCTCTGGGGTACTCCAGTTTTATCTCAGCGACCTTATTCTCCCCCTCCTGGTCATTGTCAATCCTAAGGAACACCTCAGCGCTGACAATATCACTGCTTATCTGCTCAAGTTTAGCCAACTTCTGATGCACAAAGTCAAGAAGTTTTGAGTCTGCATCGAATCGTACTGAGTGAATCTGAATGTTCATAGTAATACCTCCTACTTTATATTAGACTTAAGCTCTCGGATGAGCCTTTTTATAAACCTCTTTCATCTTCTCGAAAGAGTTGTGGGTATAGATCTCCGTAGCAGACAGGGTTGCATGACCCAAAAGCTCCTTTACAGAATTGAGTTCTGCACCCCTGTTCAGCATATGGGTGGCAAAAGAGTGTCGCAGCATATGTGGACTTCGCTTATCTGCCGTTGTCACCATAGAGAGATATCTTACCACTATATTATATACAAACCGGTCATAAAGTTTGTTGCCTTTATTGGTAAGGAAGAGCCACTCCGGAGCATTTTCAATCTCTTTCCGTGCAGAGAGGTAGCCCTGGAATCGTTGCTTAAAGGATCGTGCAAGTGGTATATAGCGCTCCTTGCCCCGTTTGCCATAAACCTTTATTAAATCTCTTGACAGGTCAACATCATCTATTCGTAGGTTTATAAGCTCGGCCCTCCTCATCCCGGTGCAGTATAACATCTCAATCACAAAGCGATCTCTGAGTCCGCTGTATGAGTCTTCAAAATAGCCGGGTTCATCCAGCAGTTTCATTAATGGATCTTCATCAATAAACTTTGGCAGTCTTTTCCCCTTTTTGGGTAGCACCACTCTGCTGAAGGGGTCGCACATTTCAACACCCTCTCTTTTAAGAAAGCGATAGAAAACTCTTATGGCAGACACCTTTCTTTGAATGGTAGAGGCTGTCATACCCTCTCCCACCATAAAGACAATCCATTCACGGATATCGCCCGGGGTCACAAGTGCCGGATCAAACTCCCCGCTACCGGAAAGAAGAAAAGATATGAAATGGGAAATATCGGTACCATACGACCTTACAGTATGGGCGGAATACCGCCGCTCCGTCTCCAGATACCTTAGAAATGATTCCTTATACCCCATAAAAGGAACCCTGTATGAATTTTCAAAAAATGAGATTGGCGACCAGATTAATACTAGTCCTCCTCCTCCTGAAGCTTCTGAATATAGATAGCCTTTTTGATCTCCTCCCTGCGACTCACAGAAGGTTTTGTGTATGCCTGACGGGCTCTGAGTTCACGGATAACACCGGTTTTGTCAAACTTGCGCTTGAACTTTTTCAAAGCCCTCTCCAGGTTTTCACCCTCTTTTAATGGTACTATTATCATATCCTCTTTAAAAAGTGATTTAAAAAAATGAGCCGCAAAGTTACAAACAGCAACACTCATTTCAAAACTTTTCACTCCCTTTTATTATTCTCCTCCGGAAAAGTTGGTACCGGAGCAGATTCTGATCACACATAACACCATAAAAGTAATCAAAAAAATGGTATGTAGCAAATTGGGAATAGTGCTCGCTGACGCTCGCACGCATAGGGCATAGGGCATGGGGCATAGAGCATGGGCTCGCTGCTGGTGCATCTCGCAGCGGAGAGCGTAGAGAAGTGCTCGCTAACGCTCGCACTCAAAGAGCATGGAGCATAGGGCATGGGGCAAGGTGCTCGCTGACGCTCGCACATAAAGAGCATGGAGCATAGGGCATGGGCTCGCTGCTGGCGCAGCTCGCAGCGTAGAGCGGAGAGCGGAGAGAAGTGCTCACTTCACGGGCTGACGCCCGATGGCTCACTTCG